>NZ_BAABJQ010000011.1:0-268475 GCF_039543385.1 Rugosimonospora acidiphila | reverse complement strand
GGGGGCCCTGCGCCCCACCCCGCGGCCCCGCCTGCGGGTCCCCGGGGCCGCCGCCCCTCGGCGGCGGCGGGGGGCCCTCCAACGGCATCGCGTCCTTCTCGCCGGTGGTCAGATCGTGCCAGGCGCGCCCGGGCTGGGCCCGGCCGCCGGGCGGCGGCACCGGCCTGGCCGCGTCGCCGGGCGGAACCGGCATCGCGGCGTCACCGCGTGCCGGGGACACCGGCCGGGAGGTCGGTGGCACGGCGCGGCCTGCGACCGGGGCCCGCCCCGGCGGCTCCGCCCCGGCGATCTGCGGAGGCACCGGTGCGGCGGCGCCCGCGCGGCCCGAGCCTGGTGCGTCGGCACCGCGTCGTTGCTCACCCAGGCGGAGCGGCTCCGTCCCCAGGGCCGGCGCGCCACCGCGATGCGGGTC
Source organism: Rugosimonospora acidiphila (assembly GCF_039543385.1). Taxonomy (NCBI): domain Bacteria; kingdom Bacillati; phylum Actinomycetota; class Actinomycetes; order Micromonosporales; family Micromonosporaceae; genus Rugosimonospora; species Rugosimonospora acidiphila. Next base: position 268,063 of record NZ_BAABJQ010000011.1, on the reverse strand, counting down.
GCCGGGGCGCGGCGGCTCGGCGTCCAGGTCCGGGCTCGCGCCGTGGCGCGGCTCGGAGCCGCGGGCCGGCCCGGCCTCGGCGCGGGAGCGCCGGCTCCGGCGCCCGCCCTCGGTGCCCGAATCCCCCGCGCGTTCGCTCACCGTCCGGTCGGTCGGCTCCAGCGCGCCGGTGCGCTCGATGCCGCCGGTGCGCTCCATGCCGCCGGGGTCGGGCATGCCGCGGTCGGCGCGTGCGCGCCGCCCACCCGGCGCCGCGTCGTCCACCCCATGCCGGGCGGTCGGCTCCCGACCGCCGGGGGAACGATCCGGGCCGGGCCGCTCCGGCCCGCCGAACGCCGGGCTGCCGTACTCCGGTCCGCCCCGCTCCGGGCCGGGCCCCGCCGGCTCGGGCGGTACGGCGGCCGATCGCCTCGCCCGACCGGGCTGCGCGCGCCGTACCGGCGGTACCGGCGGCGGCGGTGGTACGGGCGGCACGGCGCCGGTCACCGCCGGCTGGGTACCGGTGTTGCCGCGGATCCCGCGCATCGACACGAACCTGCTGCCCGGGCCAGCCTGCCGGGCCGGGCCGGGCGGCGGATCGGCGGCACGGCCGGCCGGTGCGGACCCCACCGGTGGCTGCCCGGTCGGGGCGGCCGGCTGTGCTCCGGTCGGCGGGACCCCGGCGGCACCGCGCGCGTCGGGGGTGGCCGCGCCCCGCACGGGCGCCGAGCCGGTGCGGTGCGGGGAGGGCGATGGCGAAGGGCTGGGACGCGGCGCGGGCACGGCCGGCGATCCCGTGGACGTCGGGGCGTCCGGCTTCGGCCGCCGGGTCCGGCCCCGCCGCCGCGGCTCGTCGGCTCCGGCGTCCCCGCCGGGCCCGAGGTCGCCGCCCGGCCCTAGGTCGCCGCCCGCCTCCCTGGCGCTGCGCAGATCGGCGATCCAGCCGAGTTCCTCGCTGGGCTCCTCCGGCGCACGCTCGCCGCGGCCTCGGCCGCGGCGCCTGGGCTGCTGGTCATCCGTCACTGCCCGGCACCTCCTCCGCCTCCGCAACGCTGTCCACCATGGCCTGGCCGCCGGCCGAGCCACCGCCTCCTGAGCCACCGCCCGCCGAACCACCGGCCCCTGAGCCACCGGCCCCTGAGCCACCGGTCGCCGATCGGCGGTCGTCCGCCGATGGGACGGCACCCGCCGACGGGCCGGCGTCCAGCGACGGGGCGCCCCGGATCACGCGACGCAGCTTGGGCAGCCGCTCCGCCACCGCCCGCTCCGCGCCGTGCTGGGTCGGCCGGTAGTAGTCGCGTCCGACCACGTCGTCCGGAGCGTACTGCTGGGCTACGACACCCCGGGGATCGTCGTGCGGATACCGGTACCCGATCCCGTGTCCCAGACCCCGCGAGCCCGGGTAGTGCGCGTCGCGCAGATGCCTTGGTACCGGTCCGGCACGGCCGGCACGCACGTCCTCCATGGCCGAGGACAGCGCCGTGGTGACCGCGTTGGACTTCGGGGCGGTCGCGAGGTGGACCACCGCCTGGGCCAGGTTGAGCTGCGCCTCGGGCAGCCCGATCAGCGCCACGGCCTGTGCCGCCGCGGTGGCGGTCTGCAACGCACCGGGGTCCGCCATCCCGACGTCCTCGCTGGCGAAGATGACCAGCCGGCGCGCGATGAACCGGGGGTCCTCACCGGCCACCAGCATCCGGGCCAGCCAGTGCAGGGAGGCGTCCACATCGGAGCCCCGCATGCTCTTGATGAAGGCGCTGATCACGTCGTAGTGGGCGTCGCCGTCGCGGTCGTAGCGCACCGCGGCGACGTCGACCGCCTTCTCGGCGGTGGCCAGGTCGATCTCGTGGGCTCCCTGCGCCCGGGCGGACCCGGCGGCGGCTTCCAGGGCGGTCAGCGCCTTGCGCACGTCCCCGCCGGACAGCCGGACCAGATGATCCTCGGCCTCGGACGCCACGGCGACGGCCCCCGCGAGCCCGCGCGGGTCGTCGACGGCCCGCCGGATCAGCGTCCGCACCGCCTCGTCGCCCAGCGGCTGCAGGGTGAGCAGCACGCACCGGGACAGCAGCGGCGAAATGACCGAGAAGTACGGGTTTTCCGTGGTGGCGGCCAGCAGCGTGACGGTCCGGTCCTCGACCGCCGCCAGCAGCGAATCCTGCTGGGTCTTGCTGAACCGGTGCACCTCGTCGATGAACAGCACCGTGGGCGAGCCGCCGGACCTGCGGGCCCGGCGGGCGGTGTCGATGACCGCGCGGACGTCCTTGACCCCGGCGGACAGCGCCGAGAGCGCCACGAACTGCCGGTCGGAGGCCGCGGCCACCAGGTGCGCGATGGTCGTCTTTCCACTGCCCGGCGGGCCCCACAGGATCACCGAGATCGGCGAACCACCGGCCACCAGCTGGCGCAGCGGCGCGCCCGGCGCGAGCAGGTGATCCTGGCCGACCAGTTCGTCGAGGCTGGCCGGGCGCATCCGGACCGCCAGCGGCGAATCGGGACCGGGCGCGGTGAAGCCGGTGCTCCCGCCGGCCAACGGCGCGCCTGGCGGCGCGGGCTGGTCGAGCGCGAACAGACCTTCCATCTCCACCGGGAAGAGACTACCGGCCCGGGTCTGACTCCAGACCCGGGCCGGTGGGGCCGCTGACGTCAACGACGGCGCCGGACGGCACCCAGCGGAGCGAAATGTAGAGCCAGGACGGTGAGACCGAGGACGGTCAACGTGGTGCCGTTGATGAAGCTGTTGTAGCTCTTACTCGCCAGATCCAGGATGAAGGCGATGGCGAAGATAATCGCCGCGACGATGGCCAGCAACGTTCCTCCCTGACATCGATGAACGCGCCTTAATTACCCATCCGAGAGCGCGGCTAAGCCTCGGCGGATCGGGGTGGGCGGTGGCGAGACGACGAGGCGGCCGGCGGGCCGCTACGCCGGAGTGCGGCGAGCCGTCCCGCCGGCCGCCTCGGCCGCCGCGTCCGACCAGGCTGAGGTCAGGGGGTGGGCTCGACCGGCGCCGCCACGCCCGCCGTGCCGGCCTCGGGCGCGGTCGCCTTCGGCTTGGCGTCGATGCCGGCCTCGGTCCGCTGCTGCTTGGTGATCGGGGTCGGCGCGCCGGTCAGCGGGTCGAAGCCGCCACGCGTCTTCGGGAAGGCGATCACCTCACGGATCGAGTCCGCCCCCGACAGCAGCATGCACAGCCGGTCCCAACCCAGCGCGATGCCGCCGTGCGGCGGCGGGCCGTACTTGAACGCTTCCAGCAGGAAGCCGAACTTGTCGTTGGCGTCCTGCTCGGTGATGCCCAGCGTGTTGAACACCCGGCGCTGCACGTCGGCGCGGTGGATACGGATCGAACCGCCGCCGATCTCGTTGCCGTTGCAGACGATGTCGTACGCGTAGGCGAGGGCCTGGTCGGGCGCCTCCTCGAACCGGTCGATCCAGTCTCCGTTCGGGGAGGTGAACGGGTGGTGCACCGCGGTCCAGCCGCCCTCGTCGTCCGGCTCGAACATCGGCGCGTCGACCACCCAGCAGAACGCCCAGGCGCTGTGGTCGATCAGGCCGGTGCGCCCGGCGATCTCGATCCGGGCCGCCCCGAGCAGTTCCTGGGCGTCCCGGCGGTTGGCCGAGGCGGCGAAGAAGACCGCGTCGCCCGGCTTGGCGCCGACCGCGTCGGCGAGCCCGGCCAGGTGTGCCTCGGAGAGGTTCTTCGCCACCGGTCCGCGTGCCTGGCCGGTCTCCGCGTCCAGCACCACGTAGGCCAGGCCCCGGGCGCCGCGCGCCTTGGCCCAGTCCTGCCAGTCGTCCAGCTCCTTGCGGGACTGGCTGGCGCCGCCGGGCATGACCACCGCGCCGACGTACCCGCCGGCCTCGATCGCCCCGGCGAACACCCGGAAGCCGGTGCCGCGCAGGTACTCGGTCAGGTCGACCAGCTCGACGCCGTAGCGCAGGTCCGGCTTGTCCGAGCCGTACCGGTTCATCGCCTCGTGCCAGGTGATCCGGTGGATGGGGGTCGGGATCTCGTACCCGGCCAGGTCCCGCCACAGGGCACCGACGAGCGCCTCGCCCAGCTCGATCACGTCGTCCTCGGTCACGAACGACATCTCGATGTCCAGCTGGGTGAACTCCGGCTGCCGGTCGGCGCGGAAGTCCTCGTCCCGGTAGCAGCGGGCGATCTGGTAGTACCGCTCCATTCCGGCCACCATGAGCAGCTGCTTGAACAGCTGCGGGGACTGCGGCAGCGCGTACCAGGTGCCCGGCTGCAACCGCACCGGCACCAGGAAGTCGCGGGCGCCCTCCGGGGTCGACCGGGTCAGCGTCGGGGTCTCGATCTCGTAGAAGCTCCGCTCGTCAAGCACCCGGCGGGCGATCTGGTTGGCCCGGCTGCGCAGCTTCAGCGCCTTCGACGGGCCGGAGCGGCGCAGGTCGAGGTACCGGTACCGCAGCCGGATGTCGTCGCCCGCGTCGATGTGGTCGTCGACCGGCAGGGGCAGCGGCGCCGCCTCCGACAGGATGGTCAGCTCGGTGACGGTCACCTCGATCTCGCCGGTGGGCAGCTCCGGATTCTCGTTGCCGGCCGGGCGCCGGTCGACCTGCCCGGTGACCTTGACGCAGAACTCGTTGCGCAGCGCGTGCGCCTGCTCGGCCGGGGCGCCCTCACGGAACACGACCTGGACGATCCCGGACCCATCCCGAAGATCGACAAAGATGACTCCGCCGTGGTCGCGCCGGCGGGCCACCCAGCCGGCCAGGGTCACCGTCGTACCGGCGTCGGAGGCGCGTAGGCCACCGGCGTCATGGGTGCGGATCACGAGATCTCCTTAGGCGTCAGTACAGCGGTTGCATTCTCTCAGGCATGCCAGCGCGGGTGGCGTGGCACCCCTTAGCCTGAGGTTTATGACGGGGAATTCAGTGGTGGAGAAGCTCGGCATCAAGCCGGCCCAGTCCGTGCTCGTGATCAACCCACCGGACGACTACGGCTCGATCGTGGGAGACCTGCCGCCCGGCACCACCGTGGTACGCCACCGGCCCGCCGACGTGGTACACGCCTTCGCGGCCACCCCGGAGGAGCTGGACGAACACGGTCCCGTGGCGGTCGCCTCGGTGCTGGACGACGGCGTTGTCTGGATCTCCTACCCGGCCGACGGCCAGTCCACCATCGACCTGGGGCTGCTGCAGAACGCCATCGCCGGCTGGAAGCCGGTCAACGAGCAGATCAAAATCGACGGCGCCTGGTCGGCGATGGAGTTCCGCCGGGAGAACGAACTCGGCCAGACCTGACGCGCGCCCCGACCGGACCGGCCGGCCGGGGTGCGCGGGTGGGCCGATCAGGACGCCCCGAGGATCCGCGGGCGGAGGTCCTCCGCCGGCGGTGTCCAGCTCGCCGGATCGGCGTCGACCTGCTCGCCCGAGCGGATGTCGCGGACCTGGCCGGCGTCGGTGAACCAGACGAACGGGATGCCACGGCGCTCCGCGAACCGGATCTGCTTGCCGTACTTCTGGGCGCTCGGGGCCACCTCGGTGGCGATCCCCCGCCCGCGCAGCGCCGCCGCGATCCGCTCGCAGGCCGGCCGCGCGTCCTCGTTGGGCACCGCGACCAGCACGCAGGTGGGCACCTGCCGGGAGGCGGCCAGCGCACCCGCGCCGAACAGCAGGCCGAGCATCCGCGACACGCCCACCGAGATGCCCACCCCGGGGAACCGGTCGGAGCCGGCCGTGGCCAGGTTGTCGTACCGGCCGCCGGAGCAGATCGAGCCGTACTTCTCGTACCCCAGCATGAGCGTCTCGTAGACGGTACCGGTGTAGTAGTCCAGCCCACGGGCGATGCGCAGGTCGGCCACGAGCAGGCCGGGGGCGTGCTCCCGGGCCGCGTCGACGACCCTCACCAGTTCGCCGAGGCCCTCGTCCAGCAGCGGATCGCTGACCCCCAGCGCGGCTACCGCGTCGGCGAACGACGGGTCGGGCGCGGAGATCTCGGCCAGCGCCAGGCACGCCTTGGCCTGCGCCGCGGTGGCCCCGGCCGTGGCCATCAGCGCGTCCGCCACGCCGCCCGGGCCGATCTTGTCCAGCTTGTCGATGGCCCGCAGCGCCGCCTCCGGGTCGGCCAGGCCCAGGCCCCGGTAGAAGCCCTCGCACAGCTTGCGGTTGTTGACCTGGATGCGCACCGGCGGGATCGGCAGCGACCGCAGCGCGTCCCCGACCACCAGCGGGATCTCCACCTCGTAGTGGAACGGGAGCTCGTCACGGTCGACGATGTCGATGTCGGCCTGGAGGAACTCGCGGTACCGGCCCTCCTGCGGGCGCTCGCCCCGCCACACCTTCTGGATCTGGTACCGGCGGAACGGGAAGGTGAGCCGCCCCGAGTGCTCAAGGACAAACCGCGCGAACGGGACCGTGAGGTCGAAGTGCAATCCGAGCGCGTCGTCCTCGGCCTCCGCCTCGGCCTGCAGCCGGCGCAGCACGTAGACCTCCTTGGAGGTCTCGCCCTTGCGCAGCAACTGGTCCAGCGGTTCGACGGCTCGGGTCTCCAGCGGCGCGAAGCCGTAGAGCTCGAAGGTCGAGCGCAGTCGGTCGATGATGTCCTGCTCGACCATGCGCTGCGCGGGTTGCCACTCCGGAAACCCGGAGATCGATGTGGGTCGGGTCATCTGAGATCGTTACCAGCCTCGTTGAGGGGCCGCGGCGGTCTGGTCCCCGATATCGCGCAGGTAGGGATTGCTGGCCCGCTCGCGGCCGATGGTGGTCGACGGTCCGTGGCCGGGAAGCACGACCGTCTCGTCGGCCAGCGGCAGCACCTTGTCGCGCAGGCTCGCCAGCATCGCCGAGTGGTCGCCGCCCGGCAGGTCGGTGCGCCCGATGGACCCCGCGAACAGCACGTCGCCGCTGAAGCACAGCGTGGACTCGCGGCCCGGCGTCAGCGCCGGACCGGCCAGCGCGACGGCCCCGGGGGTGCGCAGCATCACCGACCCGCCGGTATGGCCAGGCGCGTGGTCGACGGTCAACGCCAGCCCGGCCAGGGCCAGCGACGCCCCGTCGGACAGGGGCGCCACGTCCTCGGGCTCGGCATAGGTCAACCGGCCGCCGAACAGGGCGGCCAGGTCCATCGACAGGCCCTTGGCCGGATCGGCGAGCAGCTCGCGGTCTTCCGGGTGCACGTACGCGGTGATCCCCCGCGCGCCGCAGACCGGCGCGACGGAGAACGTGTGGTCGACGTGGCCATGGGTCAGCACGACCGCGGCCGGGTGCAGCCGGTGCTCGGCGAGTACCTCGTCGAGCTGGGCGATCACCCCGATACCGGGATCAATCACCACACACTGCTCACCTTCGGCAACGGCGACGACATAGCAGTTCGTCCCGAAAGCCTGCGCGGGAACCGTGGCCACGAACATCCGTCGAGCCTATCGGGCGGGAATCCGGGCGGAAAACCGACTATCCGGCGCGCCACGGAGCCGTTTCGCGGCCCGGCCGCGGCACCGGAACTCCGGGCTACCGTGGTCCGGCCGCCGCCCCAACCTGGTCGATGCCTCAAATGTCGGTCACAGTTGGTTAACCTGCCCCACCCGGAACGGCATGTTTGCCCGTACACTCTGGCGGGCGTGTGGTGTGGCACACGCCAGCGCCGCCCACACAGACCGCCACCGTGACGTCGGAGGGGGAGCACTCCGTGGCCTCCAGCAAGACCCGCCAGCGCAAGCTCGCGCGCGCCAAGATCGAGCGGCAGCAGGCCCGTCGGTTCGCCCGGGCCCGTCGCAACCGGCAGGTGCAGGCCGGGGTGGCGGTTGGCCTGGTGGTCGTCGTGGGGGTGGTGATCACCCTGCTCACCACCGGCGTCTTCTCCGGCAGCCCGAAGCCGAAGGCCGCCCCGGCGAGCTGCGAGTGGAACACGCCGCCCAACACCGAGTCGCTGACCAGCGTCGGCAAGCCGCCAACCAACGGCGAGCCGCGCACCGGCACCGAGACCATGACGATCGCCACGAACCAGGGCTCGATCGCGGTCGACCTCAACCTGGACCAGTCCCCGTGCGCCGCGTCCAGCTTCTCGTACCTGGCGGGCAAGAAGTTCTTCGACAACACCAAGTGCAGCCGGCTCGTCACCAGTGGCATGTTCACGCTGACCTGCGGCGACCCCAAGGGCGACGGCACCGGCGGCCCGGCGTACACGTTCGCCAACGAGTACGTGCCGTCCACCCCGGCCAGCGCCTCGCCGAGCGCCCCGGCCACCGCCTCCCCGGACCCGAGCGCCAGCTCGACGGCGGGCCAGGTGATCTACCCACGCGGCACGGTCGCGCTGTGGAACTCGGCGCCCGACACCAACGGCAGCCAGTTCTTCATCGTGTACAAGGACACGCCGCTCAACCCGCAGTACACGGTGGTCGGCACGGTCTCCACCGGCATGGACGTGGTCGACAAGGTCGCCGCCGGCGGCGCGGTCGACTCGAGCGGCAAGACCACCACCGACGGCACGCCGAAGACCGACCTGACGATCCAGACGCTCACGGTGGCGAAGCCCGCCTCGGCGTCGCCGAGCGCCGGCCCGAGCACCGGCGCCAGCGGATCTCCGTCCGTGGCCCCCACCACCTCGACCCCAGCGTCCGCGGCCGGGAACGCCTGACCGCGCCAGTCCAGAAGATCATGATCGGGAAGGTTCTCTCACCGTGACGTCGCTCAGAGATCGTCAGCGCGCGGCCGCGCGGGCCCGTCTTGAACGGGAAATGGCCGAGCGGCAGGCCACCGCCCACAAGCGTCGGCGTCGGGCGTACTCGATCGTCTACTCGGGCCTGGGCGTGGTGGTGGCCGTCGTATTGGTGATCGTGCTGGTCGCGGTGACCGGTGGCGACAAGAAGAAGTCCACCCCCGCCGCCGCGGCATCGGCCAGCGCGACGGCCGCCGCCTGCTCCTGGATCCCCAGCCCGGACCCGAGCGCCTCCCCGGCCCAGCCGGCGAACCCGAACCTCAAGGACGTGGGCACCCCGCCGGCCACCGGCGAGCCGCGCTCCGGCACCCGCGACCTCACCCTGAACACCAACCAGGGCCCCATCGTGATCTCGATGGACCTCACCCACGCGCCGTGCACCTCGGAGAGCTTCGCCTATCTGGCCAGCAAGAACTTCTTCAACGGCTCGTCCTGCCACCGGCTACTCAACACCGGTGACACCCACCTGCTGCAGTGCGGCGACCCGTCCGGTACGGGTTCGGGCGGCCCGACCTACAACTTCGCCGACGAGAACCTGCCCACCAACCAGCGGCCCGCCTACCCGGCCGGCGTGGTGGCCATGGCGAACACCGGCCAGCCGGGCACCAACGGCAGCCAGTTCTTCATCGTCTTCGGCGACACGGACCTGCCCGCCCAGTACACGGTCTGGGGCAAGGTCACCAAGGGCCTGGACATCGCGAGCAAGGTCGGTGCGGCCGGCGATGACGAGGCGTTCGCCGGCACCCAGCCGGACGGCTCGCAGGGCCCGGGCGGCGGCCACCCGAAGTCGAAGCTGACCTTCAACACGGTGACCGTGGGTCCGGTCCAGGATGCCTCGGCGGCGCCGTCGGCGAGCGCCGCGCCGTCGACCAGCCTGGCACCGTCGGCCGCGTCCTGATCGATCGAACGGCGAAGGGCCCCGGGGGAGATACCCCGGGGCCCTTCTCGTTGCTCTGCGGCGCTCTCAGGTGCCCGAGGTGACGCGGTAGGCGTCGTACACGCCGTCCACCTTGCGTACCGCGCCCAACAGGTGCCCGAGGTGCTTCGGGTCGGCCATCTCGAAGCTGAACCGGCTCACCGCCACCCGGTCCCGGGTCGTGGTGACCGTGGCGGACAGGATGTTCACCCGCTCCTCGGACAGCACCCGGGTCACGTCGGCGAGCAGCTTGTGCCGGTCCAGCGCCTCCACCTGGATGGCCACCAGGAACGATGAGGCGCTGGTGGGCTTCCAGGTCACCTCGACGATGCGCTCCGGCTGCGCCCTCAGGTCCTCGGCGTTCATGCAGTCCTCGCGGTGCACGCTGACCCCGCCGGTACGGGTGACGAACCCGAAGATCGCGTCGGGCGGTACCGGCGTGCAGCACCGGGCCAGCTTGATCCACACGTCCGAGACGCCCACCACCACGACACCCGGGTCGTAGGCGGCCCCGCGGGCCCTGGGCGGGCGGGTGGCCACCGCCGTCTCGGCGATGTCCTCGACCGCGCCCTCCTCGCCGCCGTACGCGGCGACCAGCCGGGAGACCACGTTCTGCGCCGAGACCTGGCTCTCCCCCACCGCCGCGTACAGCGACGCCACGTCGGCCAGGTGCAGCTCGCGGGCGATGGTCATCAGCGTGTCGGCGGTGAGCATCCGCTGCAGCGGCAGGCCCTGCTTGCGCATGGCCTTGGTGATCGCTTCCTTGCCGGCCTCGATCGCCTCTTCGCGCCGCTCCTTGTTGAAGTACTGACGGATCTTGGTGCGGGCCCTCGGGCTCTTGACGAAGCCCAGCCAGTCCTGGGTGGGGCCGGCGCTCTCCGACTTGGACGTGAAGATCTCGATCACGTCGCCGTTGGACAGCGCGGACTCCAGCGGCACCAGTTTGCCGTTGACCCGGGCGCCGATGCACTTGTGTCCCACGTCGGTGTGCACCGCGTAGGCGAAGTCAACCGGGGTGGAGCCGGTCGGCAGCGCCACCACGTCGCCCTTGGGGGTGAAGACGTACACCTCCTGGCTGGACAGGTCGAAGCGCAGCGCGTCGAGGAACTCGCTCGGGTCGCTCGCCTCCCGCTGCCAGTCCAGCAGCTGGCGCAGCCAGGTCATCTCGTCGATGTGCGCGGGCGGGCCGACGATCGTCATGCCCTTGTTCTCCTTGTACCGCCAGTGCGCCGCGATGCCGTACTCCGCCGTGCGGTGCATGGCGCTGGTGCGGATCTGCATCTCCACCGGCTTGCCGTTCGGGCCGATCACGGTGGTGTGCAGCGACTGGTACATGTTGAACTTCGGCATCGCGATGTAGTCCTTGAACCGGCCCGGCACCGGCTGCCAGTTGGCGTGGATGACACCCAGCGCCGCGTAGCAGTCCCGCACCGTGTCGACCAGGATCCGCACCCCGACCAGGTCGTAGATCTCCGCGAACTCCCGGCTGCGGCTGATCATCTTCTGGTAGATCGAGTACAGGTGCTTCGGCCGGCCGGTCACCTCAGCCTTGATCTTCGAGACCCGCAGGTCGGTGGTCACCTTCTGGGTGACCTGGCGCAGCAGCGCGTCGCGCTGCGGCGCGTGCTCGTTGATCAGCCGGTTGATCTCCTCGAACTTCTTCGGGAACAGCGTGCCGAAGGCCAGGTCCTCCAGCTCCCACTTGATCGTGTTCATGCCGAGCCGGTGGGCCAGCGGAGCGAGGATCTCCAACGTCTCCTTGGCCTTCTGCTCCTGCTTGGGCCGGGGCAGGAAGGTCAGGGTGCGCATGTTGTGCAGCCGGTCGGCCAGCTTGATGACCAGCACCCGGGGGTCCTTGGCCATGGCCACGACCATCTTGCGGATGGTCTCCGCCTTGGCCGCGTCGCCCAACTTGACCTTGTCGAGCTTGGTCACGCCGTCGACCAGCAGCGCGACCTCGCCGCCGAACTCGCCGCGCATCTCGTCGAGCGTGTACTCGGTGTCCTCGATGGTGTCGTGCAGCAGCGCGGCGACCAGCGTGGTGGTATCCATGCCCAGGTCGGCCAGCTGGGTGGCGACCGCGAGCGGGTGGGTGATGTAGGGGTCGCCCGACTTGCGGTACTGGCCGCTGTGCCACTGGGCGGCGACCTCGTACGCCCGATTGAGCAGCCGGATGTCCGCCTTCGGGTGGCTGACCTTGTGCACCGCGATCAGCGGCTCCAGCACCTCGCTGATCTGCTGGGTCTGCCAGGGCGCGTTGAACCGGGCCAACCGGGCACGCACCCGGCGGCCGGTCGGCGCGCTGGACAGCGCCAGCGGCAGCCCACCCGAATCCTCGCCACTGGCGCCGCGAACGGCGCCGTTGCGCACGGCGGTGCTTACGCCGCCGTTCGGGAAAGGAACAATTCCGCCGGAACGGTCATCGACCGGACCGACACCATTGACGACTGACTCACGCCTGCGCACATCATCGGCGCCCTCGGCCGGAGACGCCACGTCGCTCGACACTGGCCGCTCCCTCATCTCGCGGGCAGAAAGGCAATGCTACCCGTCGCGGGCCGCGATCAAGCCCGCGTCCGCCCGGCGGTTCTCCTGCTCCGGGCGCATGTCACACCGCCAGAAGGGCATGAACCGGACGTCCGGCCAGCCGCTTCCGGCCCTCCAAGAAGGCCAGCTCCAGCAGCACCGTGAAGCCGATCACATCGCCTCCGGCCCGCTCCACCAGACCCAGCGTAGCCTCCGCGGTGCCCCCGGTGGCCAGGACATCGTCGACCACGAGCACCCGCTGGCCGGCGACGAACGCGTCCGCGTGCACCTCCAGCACGGCCTGACCGTACTCCAACTCGTACGAGGCGGACACCACCTGCCGGGGCAGCTTGCCGGCCTTACGCACCGGTACGACGCCCACACCGACCGCGTACGCCACCGCGGCGGCGATCACGAACCCGCGGGCCTCGATCCCGGCGACCACGTCGAAGCCGTCCCGGCCATAGTGATCAACAATGCCGTCGATCACGGTCCGGAAGGCCGACCCGTCGGCGAACAGCGGCGAGAGGTCCTTGAACACGACGCCGGCCTGCGGAAAGTCCGACACGTCGAGCACCCGCTTGGCGATCAGCGCGGCGAGCGCCTCACTCTCGTCATCGCTCACGATCGTCTCCCCGAACCCATCACGGCCATCGCCCCACCACGGCGATCGCCTCACCAGGCACCGGCCACAAGCCGCCGGCCGCGGCCATCGCAACCCCCGATGACCGCTGCCGCCACGAGCCGGTGGGCTCGCGGCGGCAGCAGCGTATCAGGGTGGGCCGGCGGTCAGTGGCGGCGCTTACCGCCCGCCCGGTTGGAGCGGCCCCCGCCGCCCGGCCGCGTGCCGGCCGGGCGCTTCCCGGCGGCCGCCTTGGTCGCCGTGCGCGGGGCCGCGGCCGTGGCCAGGGCGGCATCCGCCGGCACCGAGGCGTCCTCGGTGTCCGTCACGTCGCCGGACTCGGCCGCCGCCTTCGCGCCCTTCGACCGGCCGCTGGGAACCGCGGCCGCGGCCGCCTTGTTCGCCGCCGCCCTGGCGTCCGCGGCCCGCTTGTTCAGCACCCGGTTGGTGTGGTTGCGGTAGCGCAGGTCGAACAGCTTGAAGTCGACCAACCACGGGGTGGCCAGGAACAGCGACGAGTAGGCGCCGGTGAGCATACCGACGAACAGCACCAGGGCCAGGTCCTCCAGGGTGCCCACGCCCAGGATGCCGGCGCCGATGAACAGCAGACCGGCGACCGGCAGCAGACCGATCAGCGAGGTGTTGATCGACCGCATCAGGGTCTGGTTGACCGCCAGGTTGGCGGCCTCGCCGAAGGTGTGTCGGGAGGTGCCCAGGATGCCCCTGGTGTTCTCGTCCACCTTGTCGAACACGACCACGGTGTCATATAGCGAATAACCGAGGATGGTCAACAGACCGACGACCGTACCCGGGGTCACCTCAAAGTGGACCAAGGAGTACACGCCGGCGGTCAGGACCAGGTCGTGGAACAGCGCCAGTACGGCAGCGCCCGAGGCCTTGGCGTCCCGGAAGCGGAAGCCCATGAACAGGCTCACCGCCGCCAGGAAGACAATCAAGGCGATGATCGCCTTGTTGGTGACCTCGCTACCCCAGGAGGAGCTGACCTCGTTGTTGTTGACCTGAGACTCGTCCACGTTCGCGGCCTTGGCCAGCGCGGCCTCCGCCGCGTTGCGCTGGGGGTCGGTGAGCTTCTGAGTCTTGATGACGTAGCTCTGCGCCTTCCCGGCGCCCGCGGTCTGCGCGCTGGAGACCGTGACCCCGGTGCCCTCGACCGCGGACTGCACCTGGGACAGCGTGGTCCCCGGCTTGACCGGGATCTGGAACTGGTCGCCGCCCTTGAAGTCGATGCCCCAGTTGAACCCGCGGAAGATGATGCTCAGCAGGCAGATCAGGATGATCACTGCCGACACCAGGTACCACTTCTTGCGCTGGCCGATGAAGTCGACCCGGGTCTCACCGCGATAGAGCTTGCGGAACCCGCCCGCCTGGGTGCGTGTCGCCATCTCAGGACTCCTTCGTGCGCACGGCGCCGAACCGAGGCGCCCTGGCCGTCCCGCCGGCCGCCTCGGCCGCCGCGTCCGAACGCAGGTTCCCGAGGCCGGAGAACCTCGGCGAGCTGAACCCGTTGGACCGCGAAAGCAGGGACACCAGTGGGTGGGTGAACAGGAACACGACCAGCAGGTCGATGATCGTCGACAGGCCGAGAGTGAACGCGAAGCCCTTCACCTCGCCAGCCGCCAGCCAGTACAGGATCGCGGCGGCCAGGAACGAGACCGCGTCGGCCGACAGGATCGTGCGCCGGGCCCGGACCCAGGCCCGGGGCACCGCGCTGCGCACGGTTCTCCCGTCCTTCACCTCGTCTTTCAGGCGTTCGAAGAAGACCACGAACGAGTCGGCGGTGATACCGATGGCCACGATGAAGCCGGCGATGCCGGCGAGGCTGAGCGAGAAGTTGATCCCCCGGCCGAGCAGCACGATGGAGGCGAAGACGGTGAGCCCGGAGATCAACAGGCTGGCGATGACCACCAGACCCAGGCCCCGGTAGTAGAACAGGCAGTAGATGACCACCAGCGCGATACCGATGGCGCCGGCCAGGATGCCGTAGTTCATCTGCTGCGTACCCAGCGTGGGGCTCACGTTCTGGGTGCTCTCGATCTTGAAGCTCAGCGGCAGCGACCCGTACTTGAGCTGGTTGGCCAGGACGGTCGCGGAGTCCTGGTTGATGTTGCCGCCGTTGATGATCGCGTCGCCGACGATGACGTTCTGGATCTGCGGGGCGGACACCACCGAGTCGTCCAGCACGATGGCCACCGACGAGTTCTGCCCGGGCTGGCCGGTGTTGGGGTCGGTCTGCTGACCGGCGTTGACCGCCTCCTGGGTCAGCGCCGTCCACTTGCTCTGGCCCTTGCCGGTGAAGCTCAGGTCCACGTTCCAGCCGCCGTTGTTGGTGTCGTACCCGGAGCTGGCGCTCTTGACGTCGGTGCCCTGCACCTTGGCGACGTCCAGGAAGTACTTGTTGTGCACGTTGTCGCCCTGGTCGCAGGCGGTCACCTGCTGCGAGGCGTCGTCCAGCACCCCGGGCGCGCGGGCGTTGAGCTCGCTGCAGGTGACCGTCGGCAGCAGGAACTGCATCTCGGCCGGCAGCGAGTCGACCTCGGTGCCGCTCAGCTTCGCGAACGGCGCGATCGCCGCGAGCAAGCTGGGGTCGAGCTGGTCGGGCGAGGCCTGACCCGACTCCACCTCGGAGAGCACCTCCTGGCCGGCGTCCCAGGCCGGGCCGAGCTTCTTCTGGACCTCGGCCAGCGTCTTGGCGCGGGACGCGGCGAGCGCGACCTGCGAGGCGTTGGCGCTCGGGGTGGCCGAGGCCGCCGGTGCCGCGCTGCCGGAGGCCGACGGGGACGCGCTCGGCGTGCTCGACGGCGACGCGCTGGGCGTCGTCGACGGCGTAGCGCTCGGCGTGGTGGACGGGGTCGCGCTCGGCGTGCTCGACGGAGTCGCGCTGGCCGAGGTCGACGGGGTCGCGCTCGCCGAGGGGCTCGGCGAGTCGGCCGGCGGCGAGTCCGTGGTCTGGGACAGCACCGTGCGGAACGCCAGCTTCGCCGGCTGCACCAGTTGGCGGAGCTGGTCGGGATCGTCGTTGGCCACGTTGACCACGATGTTCCGGTTGCCCTCGGTGACCACCTCGGGCTCGGAAACGCCACTGGCGTTGACCCGGTTCTCGATGATCTGGCGGGCCTCGTTGAGGTTGGACGCGCTCGGCGCCTTGCCATCGGCACTGATCGCGCTCAGCGTCATACTCGTCCCGCCCTGGAGATCCAGGCCGAGCTTGGGGTGGGGCTTCTGGTCGCCGGTGAAGAACACCAGCGCGTAGAGGCCGGCGAGGATGACGGCGAGTACGGCGAAGTACCGCGTCACCTTGATGCGTCCGGAGGGTGCGGCCACGGCTGTCCCGTCTTTCCTGTCTGTGAGGAGTGTCGGGCGCTGAACGATCCGGGCGGGATCAGTCCTTGCGCTCGATCACCTTGTGGTCGGTCTCGTCGGTCTCTTCAGTCTCGTCCGCCTCAGCGACCTGGTTGGCCTCATCGGCTTCATCCGTGTCGTAGTCGGGCTCTTCCTCCTCGACTTCGGCCTCCTCGTCGCGGACGGCCGGGGTCACGGTGCGCGCGATGGCGCCCCGGGCGAATCTGATGATCACGCCCTCGGAGACCTCCAGGCTGATCGTGCCCTCTTCGTCGTCGACCTCGGCCACGATGCCGTACACACCGCTGCCGGTCATCACCTCGTCGCCTGGGCCCAGCTGTGACTGCATCGCCTGAGTCGCCCGGTTCCGGCGCTGCTGGGGCCGGATGAAGAGGAGGTACATCGCCCCGAAGAGGAGAATGATGAACACAAACGGCAGAAAACTGCCGCTTGAGCTCGATGCTGCCAGTGGCACCGCGTTCGACCTTCCAGAGGGGGTCCACCGGCATCGATTGATGCTGGCGGACCGGGTGTGCGTCCTGTCCGGACCGCGGGCGAGTCTAGTCGGTCACACTCGGACACCACGCAGGACGTAGATCACGGTCCGATTACGAGGCCGTGACCGACCATTTATGACTCCAAGCCGAACAGGTCGGGCGCCGACGGGGCGCCGCTGCCAAAAATACCATTTGGTGGAGTCTTGCCCAGGTGACGCCACCCACTGGCGGTAGCCACCCGACCACGGGGCGTTCGCGCCAGCAATCCGGCCCTGACCAGGAACGGTTCGCAAACTTCTTCCACCGTGTCCGGCTGCTCCCCCACCGCGACCGCCAGCGTGGACAGGCCCACCGGACCGCCGCCGAAGCTGGTCACCAGGGCGGTGATCACCGCCCGGTCCAGCCGGTCCAGGCCCAGCTCATCGACGTCGTAGACGCGCAGCGCGGCCCGGGCGACCTGCCTGGTCACCACCCCGTCGGCGCGGACCTCGGCGTAGTCGCGAACCCGGCGCAGCAGCCGGTTGGCGATTCGCGGCGTGCCCCGCGACCGGCCGGCGATCTCGGCCGCCCCATCGTCGGCGATCGGCACCCCCAGGATCCGCGACGAGCGGCTCACCACCTGCTCCAACTCGTCGGGGTCATAGAAGTCCAGGTGCGCCACGAAGCCGAACCGGTCTCGCATCGGGCCGGTCAGCAGGCCCGCCCGAGTCGTCGCGCCGACCAGCGTGAACGGCTCCACGTCCAGCGGGATGGCGGTGGCACCGGGCCCCTTGCCGACCATCACGTCGACCCGGAAATCCTCCATGGCGCTGTACAGCAGTTCCTCGGCGGGCTTCGCGATGCGGTGGATCTCGTCGATGAACAGCACGTCGCCCTCGGCGAGGCTGGTCAGCACGGCGGCCAGGTCGCCGGAGCGCTCGATCGCCGGGCCGCTGGTGATCCGCAGGCCCGAACCGAGCTCGGCAGCGACGATCATGGCCAGCGTGGTCTTCCCCAGACCGGGCGAACCGGACAGCAGGATGTGATCCGGGGCGGAGCCCCGCCGCACCGCGCTCTGCAGCAGCAGGTCGAGCTGTTCGCGCACGCGGTGCTGGCCGATGAACTCGCCCAGCCGCTTGGGGCGCACGCTGGCCTCGGCGTCGCGCTCCTCGGGATCGGCCAGCGCCGAGACGACCTCACTCATACCGGAACCCCGCCTCGCCGCCGCGCGATCCGTGGCATGGACACGCCGCGATCCTCACCGGCCCGCGCACCCGCGCCCGCGCCCGCGCACCCGCAGGCTCGCTCATCGGGCCCTGCCCAGCAGCCGGATGGCCTGCCTGAGCAGGATCTGGACCGGGGGCACCTCGCCGCCGTCGATCGACTCGGCGACCGCGGCCACCGCCTGCTCGGCCTGGCTCGCCGTCCAGCCGAGCCCGATCAGACCCTGGCGCACCTGCTCCGGCCAGGCGTTGGCACCCGCCCGGGACCCGGTGCCGTCCACCGGCCCGGTCAGCGCCACCGGCCCGATCTTGTCGCGCAACTCCAGGACCAGCCGCTCGGCGCCCTTCTTGCCGATGCCCGGGACCCTGGTCAGCGTCGTGATCTCCGCGTTGGCGATCGCCTTGCGGACGGTGTCCGGGCCGTGCACGGCCAGCACCGCCTGCGCCAGCCTCGGCCCGACCCCGCTGGCGGTCTGCAGCAGCTCGAACAGGTGCTTCTCGTCGTCGTCGGCGAACCCGTACAGGGTCAGCGAATCCTCCCGGACGATCAGGCTGGTGGCCAGCCTGATCTGCTCGCCCACCCGAAGGGCGGCGAGAGTACCCGGGGTGCAGTGCACGGACAGCCCGACGCCGCCGACCTCCACCACCGCCCGGTCCGCCGATACCGCGGCGACCAGGCCACGCACGCTGGCGATCATCTGTACCCTCCCTTTCGCGCGGCGGCGGCCACCTTGGCCCGCGTGCCGCCGCGCCAGACGTGACAGATGGCCAGGGCCAACGCGTCGGCCGCGTCGGCCGGCCGGGGCGGCTCGGACAGCCGCAGCAGCCTGGTCACCATCGCGGTCATCTGCGCCTTGTCCGCCTGGCCGGAGCCGGTCACCGCGGCCTTGACCTCGCTCGGCGTGTACATCTGGACGGGCAGGCCGGCCCGGGCGGCGGTGAGCACCGCCACGGCGCCGGCCTGGGCAGTGCCCATGACCGTGCGCACGTTGTGCTGGCTGAACACCCGCTCGACGGCCACGCTGTCGGGGCTGTGCTCGGCGACCAGGTCCGTGAGGTTGCGGTCGAGGTGCAGCAGCCGGGTCGGCAGCTCGTCCTGCGGGTCCGTGTAGATCACGTAGTAGGCCACGAGGGTGCAGGGCCGACCCGGTACGCCCTCGACCACACCCACTCCGCAGCGGGTCAACCCGGGATCCACGCCCAGCACCCGCACGCTGCCCTCCCACGCCGCCGTACGTATGTTCTACGGACCCTATAGGCGTCCCCGATCGGGGCACCAGGCGACACCCCGGTCGGATCAGAACGGGCCGCGCGTTTGGCGCCACCGGGTCGGTTCGGCGCCACCGGGTCGGTTCGGCGCCACCCGTCGGATCGGCGCCACCCGTCGGATCGGCGCCATCGGGCCGGCGGCGCCACCGGGGCAGGCCGGGCCGATGGGTCAGGCCGGTTCGGCCTTCGGGTCCGCGGCGATCGCCGGCCAGACCGCGGCGACCAGCCGCTGCGCGATCTCCTCGCGGCTGCGCTCGGGCTCCCCGCCGCCCAGGGTGCGGGCGATCAGCGGGCCGACCAGCATCGCGACGATGGTCTCGATGTCCAGGTCGGCGCGCAGGGTGCCCTCGGCCACGCCCCGGCGCAGCACCGCACGCAGGGATTCCCGGCGCGGCTCGATGAGCCGCTGGTACACGGCGCGCAGCTCAGGACTGCGCTGCATCTCCGCCATCAGGCAAGGCATGATCTTGCCGGCCCGGATGTGATCCGGGCGACCGACCGGGGTCAGCAGCGCGAGCAGGTCGTCACGGATCGACACGCCGGTGACCTGCCCCGGCTCGCCCTTGACCCTCGCCACCGCGTCGTACAGCAGCGCTTCCTTGTTCGACCAGCGCCGGTAGATGGTGGCCTTGCCGACGCCGGCCCGGGCGGCGACGGCCTCGATGGACAGCCCGTCGAACGGGGTGCCCTCGGCCAGCAGGTCGAGGATGGCCTCGATGATCGCTTCGTCGGCCCGCGCGCTGCGCGGCCGGCCAGGTGCCTTGCGGTCCTGGCCGACCGGCGCAACTTCGCTCACGGTGGTCATGATGACATTGTTACCGGTGGGTTACGCCTCAGCCAATTCGAGCTGCTCCTCGGCGAGGGACTCGGCCACGTCCGGCTTGGGGCCACCGGGCGCCGCCGCGTGACGCGGCAGCCAGCTCAGCGCCACCACAATCCCGATGATCCCGACCAGCACCGCTCCGGCCGCGGCCCAGTGCATCGCGTGGATGAACGCGTCGTTGCCCGCGGCGATCAGCGACCGGCCCGGCGCACCGAGCTGACCGGCGACCGCGTACGTGCCGGAGATCGACTGGCGGGCGGTGTCGCTGGCACCCGCCGGCAGCCCACCGAGGTGCCCGTCGATCCCGCCGCGGTACACCGCCGACAGGATCGAGCCGAGGATCGCGACGCCGATCGCGCCGCCGACCTGACGGATGGTGTTGCCCACCGCCGAGCCGACGCCGGCCTTCTCCCTCGGCAGGGTCGACATGATCGACTCGGTCGCCGGCGGCATGACCAGGGCCATGCCCGCGCCCTGCAGGAAGAACAGCACGGCCACCACCCAGATCGGGCTGGTGGCGGTGACCACCACGAAGCCGACGAGCGCGAGGGTCACCAGCACCATGCCGGCGGCGCACACCAGCTTCGGCCCGTAGCGGCGCACCAGCGCCGCGCTGGCCGGGGCGAAGACCAGCTGTGCGGCCGCGAACGGGGTCATCAGCAGGCCGGTCACCAGCGGGCTGTAGGCGCGCACCAGTTGCAGGTAGAAGGCGATGAAGAACAGCGTGCCCATGCCGGCGAAGAACACCAGGCCGACCGAGGCGACCGCGCCGGAGAAGCGCGGGTTGCCGAACAGCTTGACGTCCAGCGCCGGGTACCGCAGCCTGCGCTCGACCAGGACGAACGCGACCAGGATCACGACCGCGGCCAGCAGGGTGCCCCAGGCCGCCGGGTGGCCGAAGCCGTGGTCGCCGCCGTTGATGATGCCGTACACCAGCAGCACCAGGCCGGCGATGGACAGCAGTACGCCGGCGATGTCGATCCGCCCGGGCTGGGGATCGCGGGACTCCGGTACCAGCAGGAGCGCGGCGATGATCCCGAACACCAGGATCGGCACGTTGATCAGGAAGACCGAGCCCCACCAGAAGTGCTCCAGCAGCACGCCACCGAGCACCGGGCCGATCGCGACGCCGAGCCCGACCGAGCCGGCCCAGATGCCGATGGCGCGGGCACGCTCCCGGGGGTCGAACACGTTCGAGATGATCGACAGGGTGGCCGGGAGGATCGCGGCGCCGCCGATGCCCATCAGGGACCGGGCCACGATGAGCTGGCCGGGTGACTGCGCGTACGCCGAGGCGAGCGAGGACAGGCCGAACAGCACCATCCCGAGCAGCAGGATCTTGCGACGGCCGACCCGGTCACCGAGCACGCCCCAGGTGAACAGCAGGCCGGCGAAGACCAGGGTGTAGGAGTTGATCGCCCACTCGAGGTCGCTCTGCGAGGCGCCCAGGCCGTGGTGCGGGTCGGAGATGATTTTCAGCGCCACGTTGAGCACGGTGTTGTCGAGCACGACAACGACCAGGCTGACGATGAGTACCGCGAGGATGGTCCACCGGCGCGGATGGCCGGTGTTGGCAGTAGCTGATGCGTCCACGTAAAGCCGCCCCCGAAAAACGATACGGAACGGTTCCGTATTCGGGCACGAACGTTACTCCGCGCCCATGTGATACGGAACCGTTCCGTAACGCAAACGGCTGTGACGCCCCACACCACCGCGGGGCCGACCCCGATCAGGCGTCGATCTTGGCCATCAGGTCGTCGCTGACATCGAAGTTGGCGTAGACGTTCTGCACGTCGTCCGAGTCCTCCAGCGCGTCGATCAGCTTGAAGACCTTCCGCGCGCCCTCCTCGTCCAGCGCCACCGTCACGCTCGGCACGAACGACGACTCGGCGGACTCGTACTCCAGGCCGGCACCCTGCAGCGCGGTGCGCACCCCGATCAGGTCGGTCGGCTCGGAGACCACCTCGAACGCCTCGCCCAGGTCGTTGACCTCCTCGGCGCCCGCGTCCAGCACCGCGCCCAGCACGTCGTCCTCGGACAGCTGCGCGGCCTTGGGCACGATCACCACTCCCTTGCGGGAGAACAGGTACGACACGCTGCCGGCGTCGGCGAGGTTGCCGCCGTTGCGGGTCAGCGCGACCCGCACGTCGGTGGCCGCCCGGTTGCGGTTGTCGGTCAGGCACTCGATCAGGAACGCGACGCCGCTGGGGCCGTAGCCCTCGTACATCACGGTCTGGTAGTCGGCGCCGCCGGCCTCCTGGCCCGAGCCGCGCTTGACCGCGCGGTCGATGTTGTCGTTGGGGACCGAGTTCTTCTTGGCCTTCTGGATGGCGTCGTAGAGCGTCGGGTTGCCGGCCGGGTCACCACCGCCGGTACGCGCGGCCACCTCGACGTTCTTGATGAGGCGGGCGAAGAGCTTGCCGCGCTTGGCGTCAATGACCGCCTTCTTGTGCTTGGTTGTCGCCCACTTTGAGTGGCCGGACATTACCCCTCCGTCTTTGTCGCGGGCTGGCGTCCATGAGCGCCGCCCGAAGCTCGCTCGCTCCCGCTCGCCTTACCGAAGCGGGCCGGCGGGGCAGCGACCTATTGTGCCTCGCGCACCAGGTCCACGAAGAGCCGGTGTACGCGAAGATCACCAGTCAGCTCGGGGTGGAAGGCGGTAGCGAGCAGATTGCCCTGCCGAACCGCGACAATCCTACCCGCGGCCGGCCCGTCCTCAATGGTTCCTATCACCTGAACGTCACCGCCGACCCGTTCGACCCACGGTGCCCGGATGAAGACCGCGTGGAACGCGGGGCCCCCGACGCCGTCCAGGCGCACCGGCGCCTCGAACGAGTCGACCTGCCGGCCGAACGCGTTGCGCCGCACGGTCATGTCGATGCCGGCGAACGACTCCTGGTCGGGGCGGCCGTCCAGGACCTCGCCGGCCAACATGATCATGCCGGCGCAGGAGCCGTACGCGGGCATGCCCTCGCCGATCCGCTTGCGCACCGGGTCGGCCAGCCCGAACTCGATGGCGAGCTTGCTGATCGTGGTCGACTCGCCGCCGGGGATGATCAAGGCGTCGACCGCATCCAGCTCCTCCGGCCGGCGCACCGAGCGGGCATTGACCCCGCACTCGACGAGCGCGCGCAGGTGTTCACGCACGTCGCCCTGCAGGGCCAGCACCCCAACTGTGGGGCCGCCAGCGGCGCCGAGGGACGAGGCACCGCGGTCAAGCGGCCCCTCGCGATAAACACCCGTCGGGCCGCCGGCCTCGTTCGCCGTCACCAGCCGCGCTCGGCAAGGCGGTGCGGCTGGGGGATGTCGTCGACGTTGATGCCGACCATCGCCTCGCCGAGCCCCCGGGAGACCTTGGCGATCACGTCGGGGTCGTCGTGGAACGTGGTCGCCCGCACGATCGCCGCGGCCCGCTGCGCCGGGTTGCCGGACTTGAAGATCCCGGAGCCCACGAACACGCCCTCGGCGCCCAGCTGCATCATCATCGCCGCGTCGGCCGGGGTGGCGATGCCGCCCGCGGTGAACAGCACGACGGGCAGCTTCCCGGTCTCCGCGATCTCCTTGACCAGCTCGTACGGGGCCTGCAGCTCCTTGGCCGCGACGTAGAGCTCGTCCGGGGACATCGACGTGAGCCGGCGGATCTCCGAGCGGATCTTGCGCATGTGCGTGGTCGCGTTCGAGACGTCACCGGTGCCCGCCTCGCCCTTGGACCGGATCATCGCGGCGCCCTCGGTGATCCGGCGCAGCGCCTCGCCAAGGTTGGTCGCCCCGCACACGAACGGCACGGTGAACGCCCACTTGTCGATGTGGTTGGCGTAGTCGGCCGGGGTCAGCACCTCGGACTCGTCGACGTAGTCCACGCCGAGCGCCTGGAGGACCTGCGCCTCAACGAAGTGCCCGATGCGGGCCTTGGCCATGACCGGGATCGAGACCGCTGCGATGATGCCGTCGATCATGTCCGGATCGGACATCCGGGAGACGCCGCCCTGGGCCCGGATGTCGGCCGGTACGCGCTCCAGCGCCATCACCGCGACCGCACCCGCATCCTCGGCGATCTTCGCTTGCTCCGGGGTGACCACGTCCATGATCACACCGCCCTTGAGCATCTCCGCCATGCCACGCTTGACCCGGGCGGTGCCGGTCACGGGGTTCGGAATGCTGCCGACGGGGTTCTCAGACACGGTGGAACGCCCTCCTCACGCTGGGATTTCGACCTCCCATAGTACGTGTTCGGGCGGGCCGGTCCGAACAGCCAATCGGCGCCCGGTGGCATGAAACACCCCGGGGCCGGCCGGGGAGGTCAGCCGACCGTGATCTCGTCGAGGATCGGGTCGTCCACGTCGAAATAGCGCGGCTGCGGGTGCTTGCGGGTCAGCCCGAGCAGCCGTACCAGCCGGCGCCGGCGCAGCGCCAGGGCGTCGCGGACCAGATCGTTGTGCACCTGGCGACCCAGCGCGACCCGGCGGCTGGCCACCACCACGTCGCTCAGGTCCGGCGAGTTGCGCGGCCGGGGCAGCGCGCGCAGCGCCCGGGTCAGGTCGTTCTCGGCCAGCTCACGCTCCTCGGGCAGCGCGTCACGCGCCGCGCGGGCCAGCGCCTGCAGCTCCGGACGCTCCAGCGTCTCGGCGAGTTCGGTGGCCGCCGCCGCCCGGCGCACCAGGTGCGCGTCCAGGGCGAGCTGGGCGGCCAACGCCCGCGCGTGCAGCCGGTCGACCCGCGCCGCGGTCCAGGTGATGTAGGTCGCGATCAATACCACGACCGCGACCACGCCCACGATCCACCACACGAAAGCCGAGCCTAGCCAAGACTCCCGGCTCGTGGTGGCTCGTCGAGGTCCGCCACGACCCCGCCGGTGGCCTCGATCGCCGTTGTGTAGACCTCCAGGACACGCTCGGCAACCACCGGCCAGTCGAACGAGGCGACCACCTGCCGGGCCCGTCCGGCCAGTTCGGCGCGCCGGGCGGGGTCGTCCAGCAGCCGATCCAGCGTGCCGGCCAGGGCGGCGGCGTCGCCGACCGGGAACAGTTCGCCGGCCCGGCCACCGTCCAATACCCGACGGAACGCGTCCAGGTCGCTGGCCACCACGGCCGCCCCGGCCGCCATCGCCTCGGTCAAGATCATCCCAAACGACTCGCCGTGGGTGTTCGGCGCGACGTACACGTCGACGCTGCGCAGCATCCGGGCCTTGTCCTCCTCCGAGACCTTGCCCAGGAAGGTGGTCCCGGCCGGCGCCGCCTCGCCCAGGTCCGCCAGGTCGCCCGGCCCGGCCACCAGCAGCCGCAGCCCGGGCCGGCGGGCGGCCACCTGCCGGTACGCGTCGAGCAGGATCGGGAAGCCCTTGCGGGGCTCGGTGAACCGGCCGAGGAAGCCCACCGTGCCCGCCTCGCCGGGCCACCCCGGCAGCGGCTCGGCCTCGGCGAACCTGCTCACTGCCACCCCGTTGGGGATCTCCCAGCCGCCCCCGTCCAGGTGCTCGACCTGTACCCGCCGGGCGAGGTCGCTGACCGCTATCCGCGCGGTGATCTTCTCCAGTACCAGCTGGAGCAGCCCCTGCGCGGCGACCAGCGCCCGGGACCGGGTCATCGCGGTATGGAAGGTGGCCACCACCGGCGCGCGGGAGTAGATGACGGCGAGCATCGACAGGCTCGGCGTCGTCGGCTCGTGCACGTGCAGCACGTCGAACCTGCCGGTGGACAACCACCGGCGCACCCGGGCCGCGGAGATCGGCCCGAACGCCAGCCGGGCCACCGACCCGTTGTACCGGACCGGGACCGCCCGGCCGGCCGGGACCACGTACGCCGGCCTCGGCTCGTCCTCGTCGGCGGGCGCGAGCACGCTCACCGAGTGCCCGAGTTGGATCAACGACTCCGCGAGATCACGCACGTGGTTCTGGACGCCGCCGGGCGTATGGAACGAATACGGGCACACGATGCCGATCCGCACACCGCCTCCCCTATCGGCCAGCTTCGTCGTTTGTGGCAGCGGCTTTCTCATCCACTACAGCATCGTCGGGCCACATGCGCTGCATCATGTGCCAGTCCGCGGGGTGCGCCGCGATGCCCTTCGCGAGGCCATCGGCGACCGACTGCGTGAGCGCCCGGACCCGGGCGCCGAAGTTTCCGGTCTCCGGACCGGGCACCGGCAGCGGGCCCCGCAGGCGTGCGTGCGCCGCGTCCTTTTCGTACCACATATCGAGCGTGTAGAGGGGGGCTCCGGTACGCATGGCGAGCAGGGCGGGGCCGGGGGGAACGGTGGTACGGGCACCGAAGAAGGTCACCTCCACTCCCTTGCCGGGCAGGTCGCGGTCGGCCAGGATCGGCACCACGTACCCCCGGCGCAGCCGGGTCTCAAGCGTCTCGCGGATCGAGCCCTCGCCGCCGGTGAGCGGGAGGATCTCCATGCCCAGGCTCTCCCGGAAGGCGACGAAGCGGCGGTACAGGCTCTCCGGCTTAAGCCGCTCCTGCACTGTGATCATTTTCCAGCCCCTGGCGGCCACCCAGGCGCCGGCCGCGTCCCAGTTGCCCGCGTGCGGCAGCGCCACGATCACGCCCCGGCCGGCGTCCACCGACGCGGCGAGCTCGTCGAGGCCGTCCACCACGAACCCGCGCAGGTGCTGGTCCCGGGACAGGCTGGGCAGCCGGAACCCCTCCAGCGCGTACCGGAAGTAGGAGCGCATCGCGCGGCGTACCAGCGCGTCGAACTCCGGTCCGGGCAGCTCGGGGCCGACCACCCGGCGCAGGTTGCCGGCCAGCCGAGTCACGCCCGTGCCGCCCCGGCGCTTCACGAAGTCGGCCGCCACGTCGAACGCCGGAGCCGTCACGGCGAGCGGCAGCATGCGCAGCACCCGCCAGCCGGCGGCGTACGCCAGGTCGGCCGTGCGGCTCACCGGGCTGACCGGGTGGTCTCGGGCTGCCGCTCACGCTCCGCGGCGACGGCCGCGCGGTCCTGCCGGTACACCGTGACGATCCGCTGACCGACCGTGATGAGGGACAGCACGACCAGGATCCACAGCGCGACGTCCATGGCGTACTTCCAGACCAGCTCGGCGAGCAGCCCACCGACCCCGATAATGATCAAGCGCTCGGCCCGCTCGCCGACCCCGACGTTGGCGGTCATCCCCAGCCCCTCGGCGCGGGCCTTGGCGTACGACACGACCTGCGTGGCGACCAGGCAGATCAGCGACGCCGCGGCGGCGGCGTGGCGATCCTGGGTGAGCAGCCAGTACGCCAGCGAGGCGAAGATCGCGCCGTCGGCCACCCGGTCGAGGGTGGAGTCGAGGAAGGCGCCGAACTTGCCCTTGCGCCCGGACATCCGGGCCATGGTTCCGTCGATCACGTCGGTGAGGGAACCGAAGATCACAAACACGGCGGCGAGAACCAACCGGCCTCGGGCGGCGAAGCCCACGGTGCCGACGAGCGTGGCGACGGTGCCGATGATGGTGACCATGTCGGGCGTGACGCGCCGGCGCAGCAGCCAGCCGGCCATCGGCCCCAACACGCGGGGCACACCGGCCCTCGCCACCACGTTGAAGAGTTTCAAGCTCCGCCTCGCTCGCTCCCTGGCCGCCCTCCGGCCTCCGGCCTGGCGGGTCTCACCATAACGGCGGGCCCGATCCGATCGGCCGCCAGGCCCGACCGGTGCCTGCTCGGGCCGGCGTGTGGTCGGGATGGTGTGTGGTCGGTCCGGTGCGTGCTCGGGAGGGTGTGTGGCCTGAAGGGTGTATTCGGGTCGGCGTGCCGGCCGGGCCGACCGGTGCGCGGTCGCGGGTGTGGTCGGGCCGGTCACGCGGGCCGATCATCCGGCACATTAAGGTGGGCGGGCCGGTCGGTCGGCCGTCCCCCGCGGGTCTGTGCGTCGGGGTTGTGTCAGCGCTCCCACGGGAGTGAAATCGCAACCAAGAAGTAACCCGGCGTTCAAGGGCGTCCCACGTCGGCGCTCTGACACCCAGACCGAGGGAGGTGCGCCGATGGCGCAGAAGGCCCAGGAGAAGGGAGTCACCGGCCCAGCGCCGGTGGTGGACGAACCCGGCAGGGTACGCAACGTGGTGCTCGTCGGGCATTCCGGCGCGGGTAAGACGACTCTGGTCGAGGCGCTGCTCGCGGCCACCGGCACGATCGGCCGGGCCGGCTCGGTCGTCGACGGCACCACGGTCAGCGACTACGACCCCGCGGCAGTGCGCCAGCAGCGCTCGGTGAGCCTGTCCTGCGCGCCGCTGCTGTACCGCGACATCAAAGTCAACCTGCTCGACACGCCGGGCTACGCGGACTTCGTCGGCGAGCTGCGCGCCGGGCTGCGCGCCGCGGATGCGGCGCTGTTCGTCGTGTCGGCCGTCGATGGCATGGACGCGGCGACCGGCGCCCTCTGGGAGGAGTGCGCGGCGGTGGGCATGCCCAGGGCCGTCGCGGTGACCCGGCTCGACCACCAGCGGGCCGACTTCGAGGAGACGGTCGCGCTGTGCCGCGAGACGTTCGGCGACAACGTGCTGCCGCTGTACCTGCCGCTGCACGGGGACGACGGGATCTCGGTGGAGGGCCTGATCGGGCTCATCTCGCAGCGCCTGTTCGACTACTCCGGCGGCTACCCGCCCGAGCTGCGTGAGCCCGACCCCCAGCACCTGCCGGCCATCGCGGACTCCCGCGGTGAGCTGCTCGAGGGCATCATCGCGGAGAGCGAGGACGAGACCCTCATGGACCGCTACCTCGGCGGCGAGGAGATCGAAGCCTCGGTGATCGTCGATGACCTGGAGAAGGCGGTGGCCCACGCCACCTTCTTCCCGGTGATCCCGGTCTGCGCCGAGACCCGGGTCGGCATCGACGCCCTGCTGGAGATCCTGACCAGCGCGTTCCCGTCGCCGCCGGAGCACACGCTGCCGGCCGTCGCCGGCCTGAACGGCGATCCGCGCGCGCCGCTGACCTGCGACGCCGCCGGTCCGCTGGTCGCCGAGGTGGTCAAGACGACGGTGGACCCGTACGTCGGGCGGGTGTCGCTGGTGCGGGTCTTCTCCGGCACGCTGCGCCCGGAGACCGCTGTGCACATCGCCGGCCACGGCATGGAGGAGCGCGGCCACGCCGACCACGACTCCGACGAGCGGGTGACGCACATCTACTCCCCGCTCGGCGCGCAGGTGCGCGAGGTGCCCTACTGCGTGGCCGGCGACATCTGCGCCATCACCAAGTCCACCACCGCCGAGACCGGCGACACCATCTCCGGCAAGGACGATCCGGTGCTGATCGCGCCCTGGGAGATGCCCGAGCCGCTGCTGCCGGTGGCCATCGTGGCGAAGACCCGCTCCGACGAGGACGCGCTGGCCAAGAACCTGGGCCGGCTGGTCGCCGGGGACCCCACGCTGCGGCTGGAGCGCAACCCGGAGACCCACCAGCTGGTGCTGTGGTGCATGGGCGAGGCGCACGCCGACGTGGTGCTGGACCGGCTGCGGGCCGGCGGCGTCGAGCTGGACACCGAGCCGGTCAAGGTGGCGCTGCGCGAGACGTTCGGCGCGTCCTCGCGCGGGCACGGCCGGCACGTCAAGCAGTCCGGCGGGCACGGCCAGTACGCGGTGTGCGACATCGCGGTGGAGCCGCTGCCACGCGGGTCGGGCTTCGAGTTCGTGGACAGGGTCGTCGGCGGCGCGGTGCCCAACAACTACATCCCGAGCGTCGAGAAGGGGGTACGCGCCCAGATGGAGCGCGGGATCGCCGCCGGGTACCCGGTGGTGGACCTGCGGGTGACCCTGCTCGACGGCAAGGCGCACTCGGTGGACTCCTCGGACGCCGCGTTCCAGACGGCCGGCAGCCTCGCGCTGAAGGAGGCGGCGGACAAGGGCCACGTGACCCTGCTCGAACCGGTGGACGAGATCTTCATCCGGGTGCCCGATTCCTTCGTCGGCGCCGTGATGAGTGACCTGTCCAGCCGGCGCGGCCGGGTCCTGGGTACCACGCCCGACGAGGGTGGCGCCGAGAAGACGGTGGTGCACGCCGAGGTACCAGCCACGGAACTGATCCGGTACGCGGTGGAGCTGCGCGCCATGACCTCGGGTACGGGCGGCTTCCGGCGCGCCTTCGCCCGGTACGACCCGATGCCCGCCCAGCTGGCCGACCAGGTCAAGAAGGAGCACGTCGCCGCGCACGGCTGAGCCGGAGGCGATACGGCGGTCGGGGCCGCCCCGGGTGGGAGTGGCCCCGACCGTGCGGGTAGGACCGTCAGGAGGTGGTCGCCGGCTGGTCCTCGATGCCGGCGATCTCGGTCGATGGGGCGTCCGCGACCGCGTCGGCGTCCGAGGAGCCCAGCGGCCGGTCCGCGATGGCACCGCGCCCGTTGTCGATGACCGACGCGAGAGCCGCGATCACGCTCATCAGGGCCGCCGCGATGAACACCACCACCAGGCCGTGGTGGAACGGCCCGGAGATCAGGTTCGGGAAGAACTGCTTGCCGGTCAGGATCTGCGCGTGGCCGGCCGGCAGGTGGTTCAGCACTCCGGTCGGGCCGAGCAGCTGGGCCAGCGGGTTGTACCCGAGGAACGCGGCGAACAGGCTGCCGACCGGCGGCAGGTTACCGATCTGCACCGCGACCGATGTCGGCACGCCCTGCGCCTCGAGGCCGCTGGTCAGCGTGTGCGGCAGGGTCGACGCCAGCCCGATGATCATCAGGCTGAAGAAGATGCCGATGGACAGCGCGGCACCGGAGTTGAAGAAGGTGCCCCGCATGCCGGAGGCCGCGCCGCGCTGGGCCGCCGGGACCGAGCCCATGACCGCCGACGCGTTCGGTGAGGAGAACAGGCCGGAACCGAGCCCGTTGATGAGCACCAGCAGGGCGAACAGCCAGTACGGGAAGTTCACCGGCACCACGATCAGGCCGACGAAGCTGGCCGCGACCACCAACGCGCCGCCGACCGCGAACGGCTTGACCCCGAACTTGTCCGACAGCCAGCCTGAGACCGGGCCGGCGACCAGGAAGCCCACCGTCAGTGGCAGCAGGTAGATACCGGCCCACAGCGGGGTCCGCTCGTAGCTGAAGCCGTGCAGCGGTAGCCAGATGCCCTGCAGCCAGATGATCAGCATGAACTGCATGCCGCCCCGGCTGACCGAGGCCAGCAGACCGGCCAGGTTCGCCGACGCGAAGGTGCGGTTCTTGAACAGCGCGAGATGGAACATGGGTTGGGCGACCCGCGCCTCGATGAGGCAGAACACCACCAGCAACACGACGCCGCCGATCAGGGCGGCCAGCACCCACGGGTTGGCCCAGCCGGTGTTGTGGTCGCCGTAGGGCTGGATGCCGTAGGTGATGCCGGCCAGCAGCGCGGCCAGGCCGACCGCGAACGTGGCGTTGCCCCACCAGTCCAGCTTGCCCGGGTTGCGCGCGCCCAACTCGTGCAGCGACAGGTACGACCAGATGGTGCCCACGATGCCGATCGGCACGCTGACCCAGAACACCGCGCGCCAGTCCCACTCGGCGAGGATGCCGCCCAGCACCAGACCGATGAACGAGCCCGCGATCGCGGCCACCTGGTTGATGCCCAGCGCCATGCCGCGCTGCCGGGCCGGGAACGCGTCGGTCAGGATCGCGGTCGAGTTCGCGAAGACCATCGCGCCACCCACCGCCTGCACCACGCGCCAGCCGATCAGCCACAGTGCGCCGCTACCCTGCTGGAACGGGTCCAGGGACAGGGCGATCGAGGCGATGGTGAACACCACGAAGCCCATGTTGTAGAGCTTGACCCGGCCGAACATGTCACCCAGCCGGCCCAGGGCCACCACCAGGACGGCCGAGACCAGCAGGAAGCCCATCAGCATCCAGAGCAGGTAGCTGATGTTTCCCGGATCCAGCGGGTCGAGGTGGATGCCGTTGAAGATCGCCGGCAGAGAGATGATAACGATCGATGAGTTCACTGTGGCGAGCAGCATGCCCACAGTGGTGTTCGACAGCGCCACCCACTTGTAGCGCGGGTGGTCACGGTCGAAGCGCGCGGCCCGTGGTTGATTCACCCGTCAAGATTAGTTGACCGAGGCTAACTAATCGAGGTGACCGCCGTCACCATCCGGCCAAGCCTTGGTTAAAAGCTGTCGGGTATCCGTCAGTAGCTGCGGCAGCACCTTGGTCTGCCCGATAACCGGCATGAAATTCGCGTCCCCGCCCCACCGTGGCACCACGTGCTGGTGCAGGTGCGCGGAGATGCCGGCGCCGGCCACGCTGCCCTGGTTCATGCCGATGTTGAAGCCGTGCGCGCCGCTGACCCGCCGGATCACGCGCATCGCGGTCTGGGTGAACTCGGCGAGCTCAATGGTCTCCGGGCCGGTCAGCTCCGGGTAGTCGGCCACGTGCCGGTACGGGTTGATCATCAGGTGGCCGGGGTTGTACGGGTACAGGTTGAGCACCGCGTACACCAGTTCGCCCCGGGCCACCACGAGACTGCGCTCCTCGGGCGCCTGCGGCGCCAGGCAGAACGGGCAGCCGGTGGGCGCCTCGTACCCGTCGTCCGGACGGTCGGAGCCGCTCACATAAGTCATCCGGTGCGGCGTCCAGAGCCGCTCCAGGTTGTCGGGTACGCCGGGCTGACCGTCCGTCTCGTTGGACATCCCAGAGATCCTACGGCCGCCGGTCAGCCCTCGGAGACCGGCAGCTCAGCCGACGGACCCTCGTTGGTGCGCGAGCGAACCACGTCCCGCACGTGCGCGATCGCCTCGGCCAGCGGCACCCCGTTGCGCTGGGAGCCGTCCCGGTACCGGAAGGAGACGGTGCCGTCGGCGACGTCCTGGTCCCCGGCGATCGCCATGAACGGGATCTTCTGCTGCTGCGCGGTGCGGATCTTCTTCTGCATCCGGTCGGCCGAGAAGTCCACCTCCGCCCGCAGCCCCTCCGCGCGCAGCGCCGCCACGAACTCGGTCAGGTACTGCGTGTGCTCGTCGCGGATCGGGATGCCCACCACCTGTACCGGCGCCAGCCAGGCCGGGAACGCCCCGGCGTAGTGCTCGGTGAGCACGCCGAAGAACCGCTCGATCGAGCCGAACAGGGCGCGGTGGATCATGACGGGCTGCTGCCGGCCGCCCTCGGCCGACTGGTACTCCAGGTCGAAGCGCTCCGGCTGGTTGAAGTCGACCTGGATGGTGGACATCTGCCAGGTGCGGCCGATGGCGTCCTTCACCTGCACGGAGATCTTGGGGCCGTAGAAGGCCGCGCCGCCCGGGTCGGGCACCAGCTCCAGGCCGGACTCCTCGGCGGCGGTGCGCAGGGCCTCGGTCGCCTTGGCCCAGCTCTCGTCGGTGCCCACGTACTTCTCTTCGTTGCGCGTGGACAGCTCGAGGTAGAAGTCCTCCAGCCCGTAGTCGCGCAGCAGGTCCAGCACGAACCGCAGCAACGACTTGAGCTCGTCCTGCAGCTGGTCGGGGGTGCAGTAGATGTGCGCGTCGTCCTGCGTCAGCCCGCGCACCCGGGTCAGCCCGTGCACCACGCCGGACTTCTCGTACCGGTACACCGAACCGAACTCGAACAGCCGCAGCGGCAGCTCCCGGTACGACCGGCCGCGGGCCCGGAAGATCAGGTTGTGGAACGGGCAGTTCATCGGCTTGAGGTAGTAGCTCGCGCCCTCAAGCTCCATGGGCGGGTACATGCCGTCGGCGTACCAGGCCAGGTGCCCCGAGGTCTCGAACAGCGACCCCTTGGTGATGTGCGGGGTGTTCACGAACGAGTACCCGGCCTGCTCGTGCCGCTCGCGGGAGTAGTTCTCCAACTCCCGGCGGATGATGCCGCCCTTGGGGTGGAACACCGCCAGACCGGAGCCGATCTCGTCGGGGAAGCTGAACAGGTCCAGGTCCGCGCCCAGCTTGCGGTGGTCGCGCCGGGCGGCCTCCTCCAGCAGGCGCAGGTACTCCTTCAGCTCGTCCCGGGTCGGCCAGGCGGTGCCGTACACCCGCTGCAGCTGGGGGTTGCGCTCGCTGCCCCGCCAGTACGCGGCGGCGGTGCGCATCAGCTTGAACGCGCCGATCAGCCGGGTCGAGGGCAGGTGCGGCCCGCGGCACAGATCGCCCCAGCAGCGCTGTCCCGTCTTCGGGTCGAGGTTGTCGTAGATGGTCAGCTCGCCGCCGCCCACCTCCATCACCTCGGAGGCGTCGACATCGCCCTTGATGTCGACCAGCTCCAGCTTGTACGGCTCCTCGGCCAGCTCGGTCTTGGCCTGCTCCAGGGAGTCGAACCGGCGGCGCCGGAACAGC
Organism: Rugosimonospora acidiphila; assembly: GCF_039543385.1. NCBI lineage: Bacteria > Bacillati > Actinomycetota > Actinomycetes > Micromonosporales > Micromonosporaceae > Rugosimonospora > Rugosimonospora acidiphila. The sequence continues at coordinate 233,988 of NZ_BAABJQ010000011.1, read as the reverse complement.
TGGCCGGCCTTGATGATCTCCTGCATGCGCTTTTCCAGCTTGTCGAGATCCTCGGGCTGGAAGGGCCGGGAGACGTCGAAGTCGTAGTAGAAGCCGTTGGCGATCGGCGGGCCGATGCCCAGCTTCGCCTCGGGGAACACGTCCTGCACCGCCTGGGCCAGCACGTGCGCCGTCGAGTGGCGCAGCACGTTGAGTCCGTCCGGCTCGCTGATGCTGACCGGAGTGACCGTGGTCTCGATCTCGGGCGCCCAGGACAGGTCGCGCAGGCGCCCCTCCGGGTCGCGAACCACCACGATGGCCCGGGGGCCGGCCAGCGGCAGGCCGGCCGCGGCCACCGCGTCGGCGCCCGCCGTGCCGGCAGGGACGACGACGGAATCGGCCACGGTGCTCTCCTTAGGAAGGTGGAATCTGCGGTCCCGATGCTAGCCGGCAACCGGGGAGCACCTGCCAGCGACGTCCGGGGCACGCTAGATTGTCGCCGTGCCTGACTTGATCGCGCCGCTCGAGCGCCGGTACCAGAAATTCTTCGCGGATCGCCCAGCGGTCCCGTTCGCGGTGGCGGCCGGCCCGGGCGCCCCGGCACACACCCTCGGCAACGGCGACCCGGTGTTCACGATCACCGTCACCGACGCCCGCGGCGCCAAGGCACTCGCCGGGCTGGACCAGTTCGGGGTGGCCGTGGCCTACCTTCAGGGGTGGCTGGACGTGGACGGCGACCTGGCCACCGCGCTGAAGATGCGCAAGTTCTTCCATGACATCCACCCGATCGCCTGGGTCTCCCAGTTCACCCCGGCACTGGTGCGCGGGCGGCGGGAGCACGACCGCCGGTCGATCGCCGCGCACTACGACGAGGACTCCGAGTTCTTCCTGACCTTCCTGGACACCCGGCACCGCTGCTACACGGAGGGCGTCTTCGCGTACGACGACGAGCCCCTGGAAGACGCCATGACCCGCAAGATGGAGCTGGCCGTCGAGGCGATCGGGGTCAAGCCGGGCGACCACGTGCTGGAGGTGGGCGGCGGCTGGGGCGCGTTCTCGGAGTACGCGGCCAAGCGCGGCATCCAAGTGACCACGCTCACTCTGGCCAAGGAGTCGGAGAACTACCTCAACGGGCTGTTCGAGCGGGAGGGCCTGACCGGGACGGCCCGGGTGGTGCGCGAGCACATCTTCAACTACCGGGCGCCGCAGCGCTACGACGCGATCGTGAACATGGGCGTGACCGAGCACCTGCCCGACTACCGGACCACCCTGCGCAAGTACGCGGAACTGGTCAAGCCGGGCGGCTCGGTGTACCTGGACGCGCTGGGCATGCGCAACAAGCACCGGATCTCCACGTTCATGAGCCGGTACGTGTACCCGGGCGGCCAGTCCCCGCTGCTGCTGCACCAGTACCTGCGCGAGGTGGCCCGGTCCCCGTTCGAGCTGATCAGCATCCAGGACGACCGGCACAACTACCACCTGACCTGCAAGCGCTGGGCGCAGCGGCTGGACGCGGCACGCGACGAGGTGGTCAAGAACTGGGGTGAGCCGCTGTACCGGCGCTTCCGGCTCTTCCTGTGGGGCTCGGCGGCCGGCTTCGACATGGGCCTGGTCCAGGCCTACCGCTGGGTGCTCAAGCTGCCCGTCCCGGACCAGCTCGGCGCCTGACCGACCCCGTTCGGGCCGGTCAGGCAATCGATTCCGGTAGGGCGCTTTCGCGTCCGGGCGATTCCCGGGCAGGCGTTGCGCGGTAGAGCGGTCAGCGGGGGCGCCAGAAGGCGCCCTTGCGCCGGCCGGCGGCCGGGCTGGACCCGCCCGATCCGGACCCGCCCGATCCAGGCGCTGCCGGGCCGCCAGCCGGGTCTGCGGCCGCTGGGTCTGCGGCCGCTGGGTCTCCGGCGGCCGGAGCGTCTCCGGTCGGCGAATCGCCGGCCGCGAGGCGGTCCAGCGTGGCCAGCGCGCGGTCCCACCGCTCGGCCAGCGGCAGCGCCGCGTCGCGCAGCGCCTCGACCAGGTCCCGCAGCGCGCCCGCGAGAGGCCCCGACGCCAGCCACGTGGCCTGGGCGTCGAGCCGGCTGGCGAGGTCATCGAGCAGTTCGGCGCGGCGCGCGGGCGGCAGCTCGGCGGACGCGCGCAGCGCACCCGCCTCCCGCCCGGCCAACTCGGCCAGGATGGCCTCGGCGCCGGGGTCGTCGGCGGCCGGGCCGGACATCGAGGCCTGCGGCCCCGCCAGGCTCGGCTGGGGCGGCAGCGACGCCGACGGGAGCGACGCCGGCGGGAGCGATGTCGGCGGCCGGGGCGGCGACACCGGGGCCTTCGGCTGGGCCGGGGTGGCGCCGGACCGGGCGGCGCGGTGCATACGCGCGCGGGGGGCGGCCCCGCCGAGCGCGAAGGCGGCCATGGTCATCGGCGCCCCACCCGGCGCGGCCGGGCTTGGCGACTCCCAGCCCGACGGCAGCTCGACCGGCTGCGTCACCCGGTGCGGGGTGCCGCCCTCGGTAACCACCCGAGCATCGACGGCAACGTACGCGGTGAACCGGCACAGCACGCCGAAGCGCAGCGAGGTGGCGACGATCTCCCGCTCCAGCGCGCCATCGGCGGTCACCGTGTACCTGTCCTCCAGGTCGCGCAGGTGAGCCCGGCCCCAGATCGCCGCCGAGGCGGGCGCGTCCACCGCGGTCGCGGGCACCTCCACCCGCCAGGGGTCGCCGGCGGCGTCGGTACCGGTGAGGATGAGCTTCCCGGCCGCCGGGCCCCGGTACCGGCCGGCCACCACCAGCGGCACCCCGGGGAACACGTCCGGCATCCGGGCCGGAGCCGCCGTACCGTCGACCAGTTCCAGCCCCTCCGCGCGCAGCCGTACCCCGGTGACCAGCGGGGCCGCGATCCGCCGGTGGATGCGCTCCATCGCCTCGTCGAGCCGCTCCTCGGACTCGACCAGCTCACAGCGCCCCGACCCGTAGGCGGCGAGCCGGCCGAGGAAACCGGCGTTGACGGCCCGGTCGATGCCGACCGCGTGGATCCGGACGCCGCCGGAGCGCTCGCCGGCCGTGGCGACCTCCCGCAGCAGCTGGTCCTCGTTGCCCACCTGGCCGTCGGTGACCAGCACCAGCACCCGGTCCCGGGACGGGTCGGCGAGCAGCCCAAGCCCCTCCTGCAGCGGGCCGAACATCTCCGTGCCGCCGCGCGCGTCGAGGCGGGCCAGGTGCTCCACGGCCCGGTACCGGTTGCGGTCCGTGCCGGCCGCCAGCCCCTTGGGCAGCGCGTCGGGGTACTCGATCACGCTGTCGAAGGCCAGTACGGCGAACCGGTCGGCGTCGGTGAGCGTGTCCACGATCCGGGCGGCGGCGCGCCGCGCGGCGACCATCTTCCAGCCGTGCATGCTGCCGGAACGGTCCAGCAGCAGCACCAGGTCCTTGGGCCGGGCCGGCGCCGTGGGCTCCGGCGGCAGCACGGACAGCCGCCAGGTGCCCTCGCCCAGGTCGGCCGCCGGCGCGTCGTCGGTCGCGGCACCGTCGGTCGCGGCACCGTCGGTCGCGGCGGCGCCGGTGGCTGGGGTCCGGGGCGCGTCCGGGGTCAACGCCAGGGCCGAGGCCGACTCGTCGTAGGTCAGCCGCAGGATGAAGTCCCGGTTCACCCGCTCGCCCGGCCGGACCCGCACCACTGCGTCTGATTCGCTGACGGCGTGCAGGCTGGAGGCGAGCGCGCGCACCGGCAGGCCGGCCGGGTCGAGCCGCACCTCGATGGACAGGTCGACCGGGTTGGGGAAGCCCGGCAGCAGCACCGGCGGGGTGATCCGGGAGGCGTCCGGTACGGCGGCGGTGTCCGGCGCGTACCCGTCGCCCACCGGCTCGCCGGGCAGCGGCGCACCGGGGATGTAGCGGGGCGCGACCACGAGCGGGAAGCGGAACTCCGCCTGGCCGTCGGCGAAGGACAGCGGCCCGGCCAGCGTGAGCGCCACGGTCACCTGCTCGCCGGGCAGGATGTTGCCGACCCGCAGGGTGAACACGTCCGGCCGCTCCTCCTCGGCGATCGAGGCCCGCTGCCCGGCCGCGATGGCCTCGTCGTACCTCTGCCGGGCGCTGGCCCGCTCCTCCAGCACGCCCTCGATGACCCGGTCCCCCGCGGTCATCCTCAGCCCGGTCAGCGCGGCGCGATCCGGCAGCGGGAACACATAGGTGGCCTCCAGCGGGACGTCGTGCGGGTTGCGGAAGCCCTGGATCAGCTCGATCCCGGCGGTCAGCCCGGTGATGGTCGCCCGCAGGTCGAGGCGGTGCAGTGGCAGGTTGCCCCGCTCGGTGCGCAGCGCGCCGAAGCCGTCGTCCTCGCGACCGGCCGGGACGTCTCGCAGGTCATCAATGGTCGTCATTGCTGGGCTCCTCGGGTGTCAGCAGGCCACGCTCCGCCAGGAGGCGCAGCAGCGGCTGGGCGGCGGCGGTGATGTCGGCGAGGTCTCGGGAGGACGGGGCGGACGGCAGGTCCAGCGCGACGCCGGCCGGCAGCACCACGCGGTATCGCAGCTCGGTGGCCTCGGAGCCAGCTGGCAGGCCGGCTGGCGGGGTGGCTGGCAGGCCGGCTGGCGGGGTGGCCCAGAACCGGTCGCGCCGGGCGGGTCCGCCTCGGGGCGTCGGGCCGGGTGCGCGCGCCGGCGGGGCCGGCGGTGCCGGACGTGGGGTGCGCGCCGGCAGCGGGGCGAAGATCGCAGGAGCCGCCGAACCGGGCCGCACCGGCTGCTCCCCCTCGTCCAGAGTCGCCGGCGGAACCGGTGCGGGTGCGGACGGCCGGGCCACGGGCGACCCCGGAGGCAGGGGCGATGCCGGATGCGCAGGCGACGGCGACGGCGAGTGCGCGGGCGCCGCCGGAGGCAGCGACACCGGCGGCGGGGACGCCGGCGGGCGGCCGGGGATGCGCGCGACCCGGCGCAGCGCGGCGTCCGTGGCACCGGCCAGCTCGGCCTGGATCTCGGCCAGGGCCAGCCCCTGCGCCTGGCGCCGCTTGACCGCGACCACCTGCAGCAGGTGGCGCTCGCCGTAGAGGGCGGTCCGGCCGCGGAACCGGGCCGGCCGGTCGAGCAGGCCGATCGTCGTATACCACCGGATGGCGCGGGCGTCGGGCACCTCGCGGACTCGGCCGTTGGGCGCGCGGACCTCGTCCGCGGCCAGGGCATCCGCCACCCGCCGCACCAGTTCCTCCAGCGTCCATTCATCGGTCACCCGGTCATCGTGACACTGTCATATGACACTGTCAACGTCTGCCCCGAGCCGGAGTCGATCTCCGGTAGGCTCGCGGCGTGGAGCAGCGGACTTTCGGCCGTACCGGCCGCCAGGTGAGTGTGATCGGACTCGGCGCATGGCAACTAGGCGCTGACTGGGGCGAGGTGGACGAGGACGACGCGCTCGCCACTCTGTCCGAGGCCGTCGACGCGGGGGTGAACCTCATCGACACCGCCGACGTCTACGGCGACGGGCGCAGCGAGCGGCTGATCGGCCGGTTCCTGCGCGAGCGCGGCGGCGACATCACGGTCGCCACCAAGATGGGCCGGCGGGTGGCGCAGGTGCCCGAGCACTACACCCTCGACAACTTCCGGGCCTGGAACGACCGGTCCCGCGAGAACCTGGGCGTGGACACCCTCGACCTGGTCCAGCTGCACTGCCCGCCCACGTCGGTGTACTCGACCGACGCGGTGTACGACGCGCTGGACACGCTGGTGGCCGAGAAGCGGATCGCCGCGTACGGGGTGAGCGTGGAGACCAGGGCCGAGGCGCTGGCCGCCATCGCACGGCCGGGCGTGGCCACGGTGCAGATCATCCTGAACATGCTGCGGCTCGGGCCGCTGGCCGAGGTGCTGCCGGCGGCGCGCGAGGCCGGCGTGGGCATCCTCGCCCGGGTACCGCTGGCCAGCGGGCTGCTGTCCGGCCGGTACGACGAGCACACCACGTTCGCCGAGAACGACCACCGCAACTTCAACCGGCACGGTGAGGCGTTCGACGTCGGCGAGACCTTCTCCGGCGTGGACTTCGCCACCGGCCTGGAGGCTGTACGCCGGCTGTCCCCGCTGATCCCGGCGGGCGCCACCATGGCGCAGTTCGCGCTGCGCTGGATCGTGGACCAGCCGGGGGTCAGCGTGGTCATCCCGGGTGCCCGCAACCCGCAGCAGGCCCGGGCCAACGCCGAGGCCGCGAACCTGGCGCCGATCACCGCCGAGGCGGCGGCCACCGTGCGGCAGGTGTACGACGAGCTGATCGCCCCCCAGATCGCCGACCGCTGGTGAACCGCGGCCCGGCCGGACCGGGGTTTCTCCCGCCCGGCCGGGCCGACGCGTCACCGGTAGGCGCGGGCCTGCAGTTCGTGCAGTTCGGCGTACAGGCCGCCGGCCCGCACCAGGGTGTCGTGGTCACCGATCTCGACGATCCGGCCACCCGCCAGGACGATGACGAGGTCGGCCATGGTGGCGGTGGTGAACCGGTGTGACACCAGAAGGGTGACGGGCCGGTCGGCCGGGCCGGCGGACCTGACCTGTCGGGCGATGGTGTCGAACAGGGCGTGCTCGGTGAGCGCGTCGAGCGCCGCGGTGGGCTCGTCGAAGACCGCGACCAGCGGCCGGTCCCGCATGAACGCCCTACCCAGCGCCAGCTTCTGCCACTGGCCGCCGGACAGGTCGACGCCACCCCAGGCGGTACCGAGCTGGGTGCGCAGCCCCCGCGGCGGCAGGTCGGCCAGTTCGTCCGCGCCGGCCCGGCGCAGCGCCCCGGTGACCGCCTCCGGGTCGGCGACCCGCGGCAGGTCGCCGAGGCCGACGGATTCGTCGAGGGTGAACTCGAACCGGACGAAGTCCTGGAACGCCGGCCCGATCCGCCGCTGCCAGCCGGCCGCGTCGATGGTGGCGAGGTCGGCGCCGTCGACCCGGATCGCGCCGCCGGTCGGCCGGTAGAGCCCGAGCAGCAACTTGAGCAGGGTGGTCTTGCCCGATCCGTTCTCGCCGACCAGGGCGACGACCGAGCCGGCCGGAAGGTGCGCGCTGACGCCGTCGAGTACCAGCGCGTCGGTGCCCGGGTACCGGAAGGTGACGCCGTCCAGGTCGATGCCGTCGCGCAGCCGGGCCGGCGGTGGCGTGGCCTGGCCCGGGGGCGGGGTGGCGGTGGCCGCGTAGTCGGTGAGCCAGGCCAGCCGCCCGGCCGCGGACAGCACCCGGTTCAGGTAGCTGGCGTACTGCACGGCCGAGGCCAGCTGACCGTTGATGAGCGCGGCGAGCGACAGGGTCAGCACCAGGGTTCCCACGGTGGCCCTGCCGTGTGCCGCGGCCACGAGCACGAGCAGCACGGCCGCCACGTACCCGCCGGCGAACACCACGGCGGCCCCGGTGCTGGCGGCCAGCCCGCGCAGCGCCGCCCGCCGGCCGTCGCGCTCCATCCGCTCGCTGATCGCCCGGTGCCGGGCCAGCAGCTCGTCGATCAGGCCATAGACGCGCAGTTCCTTACCGGCCGACGGAGATGACGCGACCCGGTAGAGGTGGTTACGCAGCCGGGAGTCGGAGGCACCACGCTCGCGGGCGCGCTGGGCGAGTCCGGCCGAGTACCGGTTGGCCAGCAGCGCGGGGAGCCCGAACAGCGGCAGCAGGGCCAGGATCGGATCCAGGGTGGCGAGGATGGCCACCGCACCGGCCAGGGACGCCACCACCCGGAGGTTCAGCACCGCCGCGTTGAGCATGCCGGCCAGCGCGCTGCGCTCCTGCCGGATGAGGGTCAGCTGGTCGGCGTACTGGCGGCGTTCATGGTGCTCGATGGTCGGGATGGCCCCGGCCAGGTGCATGAGTCGGCCATCGATGTACCGGCCGGCCCGTTCGGAGACCGCGGTGGTCAGCTGCAGGTACCCGCGCCCGAGCAGCGCGGCGAGCCCGGCCGCACCGGCCATCAATCCGGCGGCCCCTATCGCCCGTCCGGTCTCGTGGTGCAGCGCGGCGTCGGTGATCAGCTTGGTGCCGTACGCGGCGGCGAGCGTGGCCCCGGTGGCCGCGAGCTGGCAGACGAACAGCGCGGTGGCGTGCCAGGGAGCGGCCCGGAAGCACACACCGAACAGGGTGCGTGCCCGCCGCCACCAGCCCGCGGGCGCGATGACCGGCTCGGTCATGATGCGGCCGGGGCGGACTGGGCGGACTGGGCGGCGAACATCTCGGCGTACCGGCCGCCGCGGCCGAGCAGGTCGGCGTGCGAACCGAGTTCGGCGACCTGACCGCCGTCGAGCACGCAGATCAGGTCGGCCCGGCGCACGGTGGCGAACCGGTGGGAGATCAGGATGGTGGTCACCGCCCGGGTGATGTCGAGGAACTGGTCGTAGAAGGCCGCCTCGGCGCGGATGTCGAGGTTCGCGGTGGGCTCGTCGAGGATGAGCAGCCGGGCTCCGGCGTCGACGGCCAGCAGCGCCCGCGCCAGCGCGACCCGCTGCCACTGCCCGCCGGACAGCTCCCCGCCCCCGTCGAAATGCCGGGCCAGCGGCGAATCCCAGCCGCGCGGCAGCGCCCGCAGCGCGTCCAGAATCCCGGCGCGCGCGGCGGCGTCCTCGATCGCGGCGCCGTCCCCGGCCAGGCGGAGCGCCCCAAACCCGATGTTGTCCCGGGCGGGCAGCTCGTAGCGGGCGAAGTCCTGGAACACCGCGGCGATGCCGCGCTGCCACCGGTACGGATCGAGGGCCCGCAGGTCGATCCCACCGGCGGTGATCGTGCCGGCATCGGGATCGTAGAAGCGGCAGAGCAACTTGATCAGAGTGGTCTTGCCGGCGCCGTTGACGCCCACGATCGCCAGCGACCGGCCCGCCGGGACGGTCAGGTCCAGCCCGTCGAGCACCGGCCGGTCGGCGCCGGGGTAGCCGAACCGCACGCCGCGCAGGACCAGCTCCAAGCCGTCGCCGGCCGGCGGCCCCTCGCCGGCCCGGTCGCCGTCGACCGGCTCAGGCACCGCCTTTTCGCGCGCCACCGCTGCCCGGGCCGCGCGCTCCACCGCCGTCACCGCGGGCAGCCCGGACAGGCCGTACTCGATCTGGAAGTCCTGCTGGCCCCGGGCGTTCAGCGAGGCGGCGAGCGTGACGGCCCGCAGGAAGACCACCAGCGCGCCGAGCCCGATGGCGTGCCGGAGCGCCGCGCCGGCCAGCAGCGCGTAGGCGGCGAAGTTCACCGCCACGACGCCGCCCAGCGCAGCGGCGAAGGCTCGGCGGCGGCCGTGCCGCGCGGCCCAGACCTTCTCCATCGCGGAGTCCCACTCGGCGCGGAACCGGTCGCCCAGCCAGCCGGTGAGCCCGAACAGCCGGACCTCCTTGGCCGGCCCCGGCGTCAGCACCAGGTCGCGCAGGTATCCCGCCCGGCGCATCAGCGCGGTCTGCCGGGCCACCACCTGGGTCTGCGCCAGGTAGCCGCGCCGGCTCTCACGGCCCCACCACACGTTCACGGCGAGCAGCGCGACCGCCAGCCACCAGTGGAAGAAGCCCACCACCACGATGCCGACCCCGCTGGTCAGGCTCTGGCCGGCGCGGGTGGCCAGGCCGGCGACCGCGCCGCCCGGGGTGTAGCCGCCGGCGCCGACCCCGGCCACCCGGGACAGCAGGTCGCGCACCGAGGGGTCGTCCAGGTGGGCGACGCCCGAGGGACCGTTGACCGCGCGGATGGCGCGGCGCTGCAGCGACCCGTCCACCCGCGCGCCCAGCGAGGTCGCGAGGGCGGCCGACAGCCGGGACCCTAGCTGCCCGGCCAGGAACAGCGCGGCCAGCTCCACGGCGGCCAGCACCGCCCGGTGGCCCGCCGGTGAGCCCAGGCCGCCTCGCGCGGCGGCCACCAGCTCGGTGGCCAGCCGGCCGGAGACCAGCACTGCCGCCGCAGGGGCGAGGCCGCTGATCACGATGGCGGCGGCCAGCCCGGCGACCGAGCCGCGCCCGGCGTCGGGCAGCAGCCGCAGCACGGCCAGCCGCGACGAGCCGCGCGCCCGCTCCCCCAGCCCGCGCAGCCGGTCCCTCACGCCACGAGCGTGGCCTCGCGCGCCGCGCGGCCGTTCCCCATCGCCATCGCCCCGAGGATGGTCCTTCCCGCCCCGTGGCCGGCCGGTGCCGGGGTTCCCGCCGCGCGGGGTCGGCGGCGTCATGACGGACTGTCGATCCCGAGCGCGACCGGGGTGGCATCCGCCCGCGGTACCACGGCGTCGTGCGGCGGCGCCGAGTCCTCCGCCGATACAGTGGCGTCGCCGGCCAGCCGGAGGGCGATCGGTTCCTCGGGTGCCAGCACGCGGAACTGGTCCCGGGCCAGCACCGCGGCCCGGTTCTCCACCAGGTGCGCGGCCTCGGAGACCCAGACGCAGGCCACGAACGGCCGCTGCGCCAGCCACACCACTGCCGAGGCCGCACCGTTCGCGCCGCCCGCGTCGAACCGGTACGCGCGGGCCTTGAGGAGGCCGGGCACGTGCGCCGTGGATTCGTCCAATGTGGACAGTATTGCGCGCGGGCCCAACGGGTCGCCCAGCTCGACCAGCAGTACGGCGGCCCGCCCGATCCCGTCCGGGTCCCGCCACCGGCGCACGTAACCGTCGCGCAGGTGGTGGCTCAGAAACGCCATCCGCTGCGCCTCGTAGCCCGGCCAGGGCCCGAAGCCCTCGGGCACCCGGAACCCGTCGCCCATCGGCCCCTCGGCCTCGACCGAGTAGCCGGCGTAGGTGTTCCGCAGGATCAGCTCCGCGCACCGGCCGGCCCGCGGCGGCGCGGCGGACGGCTTGAGAAGCGGCGCGACGAAGCCCGCGCTCCCGGCGGCGACCGAGGCGGCCCCGCCGCCGGCCGGATCGGGGCCCAGCGCGGCGGCCAGCACCGCCACCACGGCGCGCTCGGCGTCGACGGCGGCGCGCCCGGCGCCGGTCAGCGAGGCCCAGGTGCGTGGGCGCCGCTGCTCAAAGGTCTTCTCCACCAGCACATACCCCGCTTCCTCCAGCACCCGAAGGTGGCGGCCGAGCCCGCCGTCGGACTGGCCCAGCGTGTCGCGCAGGTCGGTGAAGCTGATCCGGTCGCACCGACTCAGCAGGGCCAGCACTCCCAGCCGGACGCGCTGGTGCGCCAGCTCGTCGATCCGCTGCGTCGGATGGGGTGACACGGACAGCTCTCCTCACGAAAGAACTCTCGGAACGAGAGCATCGTAGGACGCGCCGGCCCCGCCGCGCCAGAGCCCGGGCGGGTCACCCCGGCGAGGCATAGACTTCGGCGATGCCGCTGAACCTCGATGAGCGCCAGCGCTTCCTGGCCCAGCCGCACATCGCCGCGCTGTCGGTGACGGCCGGCGATCACCACGGGCCGCTGAGCGTGCCGATCTGGTTCCAGTACACGCCGGGCGGCGAGGCCTGGATCATGACGGGCGCCGCGTCGCCCAAGGCCCGGCTCATCGCCGCGTCCGGCCGCTTCACGCTGATGGTGCAGCGGCTCGCGCCGACGATGCGGTACGTCAGCGTGGAGGGGCCGGTGACCCGGACGGTGCCGGCGACCGACGCGCTGCTGCACGAGATCAGCGCGCGGTACCTGCCGGCGGAGAAGGTCGCGCCCTACGTCGAGGTGGCCAAGGCCGAGCACGGCGAGCAGGTGGTCATCTACCTCCGCCCGGAGCGCTGGCTGTCGGCCGATCTCGGCGCGGTCTGACCCCGCCGGCTCGGCCCACCCCGCCCGTTCTCAGGGGCGCCGGTCGAGCAGCACGACGGGGATCTCCCGCGCCGTGGCCGCCTGGTAGGCCACGAAGTTGGGGCTGTCGGCGACGATCCGTTCGATCAGCGCGTCACGCTGCTCGCCGGTGGTGAGCACGGCCGTTGCGGCGAACGTCTCGGCGCCCACCTCGACCGTCACCGCGGGGTGCGCGGTCAGGTTGTGGAACCAGTCCGGGTGCCGGTGCGCTCCCGCGTTCGCGGCCACGACGACGTAGCGCGCGCCGTCGGGCAGGTAGCGCAGCGCGGTGGTACGCGGCCGGCCGGTCCTGGCCCCGGTCGTGGTGAGCAGGAGCAGCGGCATGCCCGCGAAGTGCCCCCCGACCGTGCCGGCGTTGGCCCGGAACTCGTCGATCACCTGCCGCTGGCGCTCGGACCAAGCGGTGCGGTCGGACCTGGCAAGTGTGCCGTCGCCCATCGCGCGACTCCCTCATTTAATAGTGGTGTACCACCACTATATAGCGATCCGCGCCGGCTGGGATGATCGGCCTATGCGCGTACCCGACGACCTGCCCGAACCCGGCGACGAGCGACTGCGGCTGGTGCTCGAGGCGGACCTCGCCCTGCTGGCCACCGCCGCCCGCCTGCGCCAGCACTGGGCCGCCCACGCGGCGGCGGTGGGCCTGTCCACCGCCCAGGTGAAGGTCCTGCTGCTGCTGGCGCCGGGCGAGTCCGTCCCGATGCGCGGCCTGGCCGCCCGGCTCGACTACGACGCGTCGAACCTGAGCACCCTGGTGGACCGCCTCCAGCGGCGCGGGATCGTCGAGCGTCGCGCCGATCCCGCCGACCGGCGGATCAAGGGCCTCGCGCTCACCGCCGAGGGCGAGCGGGTACGGGCCGACTTCTGGCGCGGCCTGACCGGGGATCCGGGGCCGCTCGCCCCGCTCGGCGAGGACGACCTCCGGACGCTGGCCGCACTGCTCGGCACCGCGGAGGCGCCCGCCGGAGGGGTCAGCACCGTCTGACCGGGCAGCGACCGATCAGCGCCGCTTCAGCCCGGCAGCGGCGGCGGTCGCCGCGGCGGCCAGCCCGGCGACCCCGGCCGCGATCAGGCCGTGGTGCTGCGAGGCCCAGAGCTGGACGCTACGGGAGGTGGACCGGTCGTCGAACCGGCCGTGCGCCCCGTAGTCCGGGCCGTTCTCGTCGTCGACCGGGTGCCACAGGTTGGCCGGCTGGTCGTCCTCGCGCCGCGGCTTGTCCTGCTGCGAGGAGTACCCGGTCCGGGCCAGGTACCGGTCGAGGATGCCCGGCGCCACCGCATTGGCCAGCAGCGTTCCCGCCGTGGAGCCGCCGATCCAGTACTCGCGACGGCGCGGGTGGTCGGCGGCGTACGCGATGCCCCGGGCGGCGACCTCCGGTTGGTAGATCGGCGGTACCGGCTGGGCCTTGTTGGTCAGCCGCGACTTGACCCAGTCGAACTGCGGGGTGTTCACGGCCGGCAGCTGCACCATGGTCACCCGTACCGCGCTCTTGTCGTGCAGCAGCTCGCAGCGCAGCGACTCGTTGAAGCCCTGGATCGCGTGCTTGGCGCCGCAGTACGCGCTCTGCAGCGGGATGCCCCGGTAGGCCAGGGCGGAGCCGACCTGCACGATCGTGCCGTGATCGCGGGGCAGCATGCGGTCCAGCGCCGCCCGGGTGCCGTACACGTAGCCGAGGTAGGTGACCTCGGTGATGCGCCGGAACTCGGCGGGCGTGATCTGGGTGAACGGCGCGAACACCGACGAGAACGCGTCATTGATCCAGACGTCGATCGGGCCCAGTTTCTCCTCGATCATCGAGGCCGCCCCGTCCACCGCGTCGTAGTCGGCCACGTCGACCTCGATGGCCAGCGGGGTGCCGCCGGCCTCCATCACGTCCTCGGCGGCCCCGTCCAGTCCGTCGGCGCCGCGGGCGAGCAGCGCCACCTTGTCGCCCCGCCCGGCAAAAAGCCGCGCGACCGCCCGGCCCACCCCGCCACTGGCCCCGGTCACCACGATCACCCGTTGCGACACGTCCGCTCCTTCACCTCGAATGCCCTGCGCGTACCCAGTACCCGATGATTCGAGGCTGAAATCCTCGGGTACTGCTCGCGCCATGCGCCTGCGACGCAGCGCACCGGATGGCCCCGGCTACCGCCGCCGCCGGCGCGGATCCGGCTTCAGCTACGTCGATCAGCACGATCGACCGCTGACCGACCCCGCGGAGCTGGACCGGTGTCGTGCCCTGGTTATCCCGCCCGCGTGGCGCGATGTCTGGATCTGTCCCGATCCGGCGGGGCACATCCAGGCGGTGGGCACCGACGCGGCGGGCCGGCGCCAGTACCTGTACCACCCGCACTGGCGGCTGCGCCGGGACCGGCGCAAGTTCGATCGGGTGCTGGCGGTGGCCGCCCGGCTGCCCCGGCTGCGCCGGCGGGTCCGCGCCGACCTCGCCGACCGGGAGCTGACCCGGCGCCGGGCGCTGGCGCTGGCCGCCCGGCTGATCGACCTCGGCCTGTTCCGGGTCGGCGGGGACGAGTACGCCGACGGTGAGGACGCCACGTACGGCGTGGCCACGCTGGAGGCAGGGCACGTCACCCTCAACGGGGACACCGCGCACTTCCGGTACCGGGCCAAGGGCGGGATCCCTCGCGAGATCACCATCACCGACCCCCGGGTCTCGGCGACCATCCGGGCGCTGCGCCGCTACCGGCAGCGCAACCAGCGGCTGCTGGCGTACCGCAGCGGCAGCAGGTGGGCCGAGATCCGCAGCGGCGACGTCAACGAGTACCTGCGCGCCGCCAGCGGCGGCGAGATGACCGCCAAGGATCTGCGTACCTGGCACGCGACGGTGCTGGCCGCGTCCGCCCTGGCCCGGCTCGGGCTGCCCTCCTCGCCGACCGGGGCGCGCCGGACGGTGGCCCGGGTGATGCGGGAGGTGTCCGCGGAGCTGGGCAACACCCCGGCCGTGCTCCGCGCGTCGTACGTCGACCCGCGCGTGGTGGACCTGTTCCACCGGGGAACCACCATCGAACCGTCGCGGAGCCGCCGGACCGGCCCGGCGGCCGAGTCGGCGGTGCTCGACCTGTTGAGCGGTGCCGCGACCCGCATGCCCGGAGCGGCGGCAGCCTCCCGTTCGGCCGGAGCGGCGGCAGCCTCCCGTTCGGCCGGCGCGACGGGGGCCTCCCGTTCGGCCGGGGCGACGGCGGCGGCCCGGCGCGGCCGGCGCACCGCCTCGGGCCGCTCCGCCCCGGAGCGGTCGCGTTGACCGGGACCGGGCTGCTGCTCAGCGCGCCCGGGCTGACCACGCTGGCCGTCGACGGCGAGTCCCCGCGGGAACGCCCGCTGGAGGTGGTGGTCCGGCTGCTGGTCGCGTTCGTGCTGAGCTACGCACTCGGGTACGAACGGGAGCTACGCGGCTCACCGGCCGGTGAGCGCACCTTCGCGCTCATCGGGGTCGGTACCGCGCTGGTGGGCGTGCTGGCCGGGCACGGCAGCCCCAACGCCCTGGTGGGTGCCGTCACCGGTGTCGGGTTCATCGGCGGCGGCCTGGTGTTCCGGGTGGCCACCCAGGAAGGCGACGTGCTGCGCGGCATCACCACGGCCGCGGCGATCTTCGCGACCGCGACGATCGGCTCCGCGTGCGGCGAGGGCTTCCTGGTCGCCGCCACGGTCGGCTGCGCCCTGCTGCTGCTGGTGCTCGAATTCGGCCGGATACCCGGGCTGAAAATCCTCGACGCGCGCCGCTGGGCGGACCGGTTCGACGACGACCTGGAGTATCGGGGCCTGCCGGTCAAGGAGGGCGTGGACCCGGCGTCCGACCGAGGGCCGGGGCCGACGAAGGCCAAGCCCGCACAGGATCCGGGCGGCGACGGGCAGGGCAGCGGCGGACAGGGCAGCGGCGGCGGAGAGAGCGGCGACCGACAGGGCGGCGAGAATCCCGGCAATCCCGAAACCACCGACCGCGGCGGTGATGATCGCGGCCGGGGGGGTTGACCGGCCCGCCCCCGGGTACCCAACCGGACATGCGTACCGACGACACCTACCCTCGCAAGCTCGTCGACCCCGCCGCGGACGGCATCCCCGAGGTCGCCGACGACGACTCGACCGCCTACGACGAGGTCGACTCGCGCTCGGGGCGCATCGCCGAGGGCGAGGATTCGATGGCGCTGCCCGGCGACCGCGAGGACGGCCCGATGGCCCTGGACGAGTTCGGCCTCACCCCCGACGAACAGCTCGCCGGGCAGGACCTGGAGTCCCGGCTGGCCCGGGAGGAGCCCGAGGTGACCGAGGCCGGGCTGCCCACCACCCACTTCCAGGACAGCGACGCGGAATCACCGGACCCGCAGACGGGATCGCAGGTGTCGATGTACGACCGGCCGGGGCTGGACCCGCTCCAGGAGGGCCGGGTGGGCCGCATCGTCCAGCCGGACGAGGGCGGATACAACGACACCGAGAGCGACCAGATCGGCTACGACGCGGGCGCCGCGGGCGGTGGCGCCGCCGCCGAGGAGGCCGCGATGCACCAGTTCCGGGACGACCAGGTGACGTAGCGCCCAGCCGGTGGCTGACAGTTCTACCGGCCGGGGCGCCGTGGCGCGGCGCCCCGGCCGGTTCATCGGGTCAGGACGGCAGGTGCCACTGCTGGTTCGTGGCGCTCGAGCAGTCCCAGATTTCCAGCTGCGTGCCGTTGGCCGTGTTGCCGCCGGGCACGTCCAGGCAGCGGCCCGAGTTCGGGTTCAGCAGCGTCCCGCCTGACTGCGGCGACCAGACCTGCGCGCCGGTGTTGTTGCAGGTGTAGAGCTGGACCAGCGTGCCGTTGGCCGTGCCGCTGCTGGTCACGTCCATGCACTTGCCCAGCGCGGACAGGCTGCCGTTGGAATTGACCGTCCAGGTCTGCGCACCGGTGTTGTTGCAGTCGTAGAGCTGGACGTGCGTGCCGTCGGTCGTCCCGCTGTTGGCCACGTCGACGCACTTGCCGGCCAGGCCGGTGATCGGACCGGTCCCGGTGCCACCGCCGGTGCCGGTGCCACCGCCCGAGGCGTACACCTCCAGCTCGTAGATGCGGGCGGCGTTGTTGCCGTTGTTGGTGGGGGTGGTGGTGGTCAGCCGCACGTACCGGGCCGACCGGGCGGCGATCGGGTTGTAGGTGCGGCTGGCGCGGGATCCGGTCACCGTGACGGCCGTGCTCCAGGTGCTGTTGTCGGTACTGGTGGCGATCGTGTACGCGCCGGTGTTCCAGCCGGTCGACTCGCCACCGAGGCCGGCGTGCTTGACCACGAACGAGCCGACGGTCCGCGCCGAGCCCAAATCGACGGTCAGCGACGCGTTCGCCGTCGTGGAGCACCACTTGCTGTTGTTGGCCAGGGATCCGTCCACCGCGTTGGCGCTGCCCTCGGTCGACGCGCACGCCGTCGAGGCGGTGGTCGGCCGGCCCAGCGCCAGGTTCGTGCCCAGGTTCGGCGCGGCCGGTGGCTGCGCGGCCCCGTCGGGGAACGAGGGCGGCACGTCGGAGGCGCCGGTGCCCCACGAACTCGGCGAGGCGCCCATCGTGTACGACAGGGTGCCACCGGCCGCCAGGTCCGGGTAGCGCACGTAGTTGTGCGTGGTACCCGCACCGTTGACCGACAGCGACTGCACGTACGAACCGGAGCCGCTGGCCGTGATCGTCACGTTGCCGCTCGCGCGCTGGATCAGGATGGACGGGAACGACGGCCCGTGCAGCGCGAGGGTGTCCGCGCCCGGGGTGGCCGGGTACATGCCCATCGCGGCCCACACGTACCAGGCCGAGGTGGCGCCCAGGTCGTCGTTGCCGGGCAGCCCGCCGGCCGCGGTGTTGAAGCCCTGGCTCATCACCTTGTGTACCGCGTCGGCGGTGCCGGCCGGGTCACCGGCGAAGTTGTACGCCCACGGCACCCCGTGCTCGGGTTCGTTGCCGATGTAGAAGTACGGCGTGGTGAGGCCGCCGTTGACCTGGGTGAAGTGCTGGTTGAGCCGCTGGACGGCGGTGGGCGCGCCGCCCATCAGGTTGATCAGGCCGGAGAAGTCGTAGGTGACCATCCAGGTGTACTGGGCCGGGTTGCCCTCGGTGTACCCGCTGTTGCTGGCCGGGTTGACCGGCCACGCCCAGGAGCCGTCACTGTTGTGCGGGCTGACGTAGGAGGAGTCCGGGTTGAAGGTGTTCTGCCAGTACTGCGCCCGGGTCGAGTAGGTGTTGTAGAGGCTGGTGTTGCCCAGCGCCTTGGCGAACTGGGCGATGGCGAAGTCGGACGCGGAGTATTCCAGGGAGTCCGAGGGGTCCTCGCCGATGTAGTGCTTGGACAGGTACTCGCTCTCCCGTCCCCGCATCGAGCTGCCCTGCGTGGTGCCGCCGTTGCTGGACTTGTCCATCAGGGACAGTGCGGTGGCGGTGTCGAAGTTGCGCACCCCGAACTGGTACGCGCTGTCCACGATGATCGGTCCGGGATCGCCGGTCATGACGAAGTCCTCGGCGTTCTCCTGCGACCACTTGGGCAGCAGGCCGCCCTGCTGGCCGTCGAGCACCATGGACTTCACCACATCGGTCATCACGTCGGGCGCCACGAACGCGACCAGCGCCGACCAGGAACGGTAGATGTCCCAGCCGGAGTAGTTCTGGTAGACGGTCATGCCGCTGGCGGTGTGGGTGGTGTGGTCGAAGCCGGAGTACTGGCCGTTCACATCGCTGGCCACGTTCGGGCTCTGGAACACGTGGTACAGCGCCGTGTAGAACTTCTGCAGGTCGGCGGTCGCGCCGCCGGAGACCTGGACCCGGTTGAGCATGGTGTTCCAGGTGGTGTTCGCGTTGGCCCGTACGGTGTCGAACGGCGCCTGCTCGGCGGCGAGGTTGGCCTGCGCCCCGGCCACGCTCACGTAGGACAGCGCGATGGTGGCCTGCACGGTCGAGTTGCCGGTGGTGTCGAAGGTGACGTACGCGCCGGTGTTGGTGCCGCTGGTCGACCCGGAGCCGGCCGAGACGGTACCGCCGCTCCAGGTGCCGTGCGCGGCGGGCGCCCGGTCGAACTGGATGGCGAAGTAGATCGGGTACGTCTTGGACGAGCCGCAGAACCCGCCCGCCGTGGTGTTGCCGGTGACCGTCGAGCCGCTGATCGTCACCGAGCCGCTGCGGCTGCCGGTGGCGCTGCGACTGGTGTTGATGAGCAGCGTCGCGCTGGTGGTGGCGGGGTAGGTCAGCCGGGCCACCCCGGTGCGCGTGGTGGCCGCGAGCTCGACCGTCGTCGAGTACTTGTCCAGCCGGTTCTTGTAGTAGCCCGGCGCGGCGGACTCGTTGGCCTTGGTGTACCCGGACGCGTAGCTGGTCCACCCGGTGCCGGGCGAGGTGCCGATGCCGCCGGTGATGGGCAGCAGGTTCAGGTCCTCGTTGTTGGGGCAGCCGGCACCGTCGAAGTGCGTCAGGCTGAAGTCCTCGATGCTGGTGTCCGCGAACCGGTAGCCCGACGGGGACGCGGTCGGGGTGTCCGGGCTGAACTGCACCATGCCGAAGGGCACCTCGGCACCGGGGTAGGTGCTGCCGCCGGCGCCGCCCGGTACTGGGTTCGGGGCGTTGCTGTCGTCGGTACCGATGAACGGGTTGACGTACTGGGTGAGGTTGAGCGTGGCGGCGTGTGCCGCGGTGCCGGTGGCGGCCAGCCCGGCGACCACGAGCAGACCGGTGGACAGGGCACTGAGCAGGGCACGGGTCGGGCTTCGGGACATGTCGACCTCCTCAGGGAGCGACCGTTGACAACGTTGTCTCGAACCGACCGAAGCTCCCCCGGTTCGTCGCTGTGGGAGACAACGTTGACATCGATCTGTATCGACATATAAATAGTGGAGGTGATCGATGGTGTCAAGTACGGGCGGGCGCACCGTCCAGCACCGCCACCTGGCCGGCGTCGTCCAGCCGGTACCCGACGCCCCGCACGGTCGAGATGACCGGCCCCGGCTCGCCCAGCTTCATCCTCAGCCGGCGCACGTGCACGTCCACGGTGCGCTGGCCGCTGACCAGTTCGTACCCCCAGACCTGGCTCAGCAGTTGGGAGCGGCTGAACACCCGGCGCGGGTGCCGGCACAGAAAGGCCAGCAGGTCGTACTCGCGGCGGGTCAGCCGGATCGGCGCGCCGGCGCGCAGCACCATCCGAGAGTCGAGGTGGACGTGCAGGGAGGGACCGGGCGCGACGGCGCTCCCGGTCGCGCTGGCCCCCACCGCGCCGGCGGTAGCGACGGCACCGATCGGGTTGGCGGGGTCGGCGGCATCGGCCGGACCCCCGGGCGCCGTGGCGACCGAGGGGGCGCCGGTTGACAGGAGAGCGACGGCGGCGGGCGCGGCGCCGGACGCCGCCGCAATTGACGCGCCGGCCGGCGCCTCGTTGACGGCGCCGGTCCGCGCCTGGTTGGGTGCGCCGGTCCGCGCCTCGTTGCGTGCGCCGGTCGGCGCGAGGGTCACGGCGGCCGAGCCGGCGAGCCCGCGCAGGCTCTCGATGAACCCTGCCACCTCCGGCGGTATCGACCCGCCGGGCAGGTCGATCCGCACGGTGACCGCTATCGAGGCGGCCGGTGCCGCCGACTCATCCGGCGCGGAATCCGGCGCGCGGCGCGCATCGGGCTCGCCGGCAGCCGCGCCGCCGGGGCCCCACGCACCATGGCGGGCGGCGGTCAGCGCGCGGCGCGGGCGCGGGTGGACGGTGATGCTCAACGGGGATGGGACGGTTGCCAACACGATGAACTCCAACGGTGCCAAGGGCGCCGGCCGGGCCGGCAGCCCGAGCCGGCCGGCGGCCACCGGGGCAGGTGGCCTCACGAGGCCGAACGGCCACGGGACTGGGCGGCCAGGGAAAGGGGCAGCTACGAAGGGCGGGCGGTCAGGGAGTGCGAGAGGCCCGGACCGGACAGGCGCCGTCGAAGTGCTGCCCGCGACGGGAAATCCACATTGGATCCAGCAGCGCCGAGCTCATGGCCCCATCGTACCAGCAAAACCCATCGGAATAGTAGGTTTATTCGCGATCGGCGGTCCGAGTTCACGCGAGGCGCGCACCGGGTGCCGGCCTGACGGCGGTAGATTTCCGGCGTGACGACTCTACGGTTCGGTGTGCTGGGCGCGGCCCGGATCGCCCCGGCGGCACTGATCAAACCGGCCCGGGCGGTGCCCGACGCGATGGTGGCCGCCGTCGCCGCCCGGGATCCCGAGCGCGCCCGGGCGTTCGCCGCCCGGCACTCGATCCCCCGCGTTCATCCGGACTACGACCAACTGCTCGCGGACCCCGAATTGGACGCGGTCTACATCCCGACCCCCAACGGGCTGCACGCCCGGTGGACGCTCGCCGCGCTCGCGGCGGGCAAGCACGTGCTGTGCGAGAAGCCGCTGACCTCCAACGAGGACCAGGCGCGCGAGGTGGCCGACGCGGCGGACGCGGCCGGCCTCGTGGTGATGGAGGCGTTCCACTACCGGTACCACCCGGTGATGGCCCGGGTGCGCGGGCTGATCGACGAGGGCGCCATCGGCGCGGTGCGGCACGTGCGCGCCACGATGTGCTTCCCGCTGCCCCGGTTCTCCGACATCCGGTACCGGCTGGATCTGGCCGGCGGCGCCATGATGGACGCGGGCTGCTACGCGGTCAACGCGCTGCGCCTGATCGGCGGCGAGCCCAAGGTCAGTTCGGCGCGCGCCACCCTGCGCTCCCCCGGCGTCGACCGGGCGATGACCGCCCGGCTCGACTTTCCCGATGGCGCGACCGGCGAGCTGATCGCCAGCCTGTGGTCCCGGCACCTGCTCGGGCTGTCCCTGCGAGTCACCGGCGACGCGGGCTGGCTGCGCGTGTTCAACTACCTGATGCCCGGCATGTACCACCGGTTGACCTGGCACTCCGGCGGACGTACCCATCGGGAACGGGTGGCCGGCGAGTCGACGTACACGCACCAGCTGCGCGCCTTCGTCTCGGCGGTGCGCGAAGACGCCCCGGTGCCGACCTCGGCCCGCGACGGGGTCGCGAACATGCGCGTCATCGACGACATCTACCGCGCCGCCGGCCTGGCCCCCCGCAAGTAGCCGCCCGGGGCCGGCCCGGTCCGATTCCGGGCCGCGGCTATGCTGCCGGAACCGCTGCGAGAGAGGCACGGATGGACGAGACTCCGACCGGTACCCAGCCGGCCACCTCACGGATCGACACCAGTGTCGCGCACCCGGCGCGGCGCTACGACTACTTCCTCGGCGGCAAGGACAATTTCGCCGCCGACCGCGAGTCCGCCGACCGGATGATGACCGCGCTGCCGACCGCGCGCGTCTCCGCCCTGGAGAACCGACGGTTTCTGCGCCGGGCGGTGGAGCACCTGGCCGGCGAGGCCGGCATCCGCCAGTTCCTCGACATCGGCTCCGGCATCCCCACCAGCCCCAACACCCACGAGATCGCGCAGGGCATCGCACCCGACGCCCGCGTCGTCTACGTGGACAACGACCCGATCGTGCTCGCCCACGCCCGCGCGCTGCTGACCAGCGGCCCCGAGGGCGCCACCGCGTACGTCGACGCGGATCTGCGCGAGCCCCGGAGGATCCTGGAGCATCCCGACGTACGCGGCACCCTCGACCTGTCCCAACCGGTCGCGCTGATGCTCGTTGCCGTGCTCCACTTCATCCCCGACACCGATGACCCGCGCGGCCTGATCGCACCGCTGATCCAGGCCCTGGCGCCGGGCAGCTACCTGGTGCTGTCCCACGCCACCCTCGACTTCATGCCGGCGCGGGCGGCCGAGCACATCCGGAGCCTCACCAGCGCGGAGGGCTTCTACCCCCGCCCGAGGGCGGGGATCGAGACTCTGCTGTCCGGCCTCGACCCGGTGGACCCCGGCCTGGTGCCGACTCCCGAGTGGCGGTTGCAGCGGGAGCCGGCGCCCCGGCCGAGCGCCGCGGACGTGGCCGGGTACGCCGCGGTCGCCCGGGTGGCCTGACGGGCAGGTGGCCTGACAGGCGAGCGTGGGTTGCCCGGCCGCCCACCCCGGCGCCACGCCCTCGGACCCGCGCGGGTTCCCTACCGTCACCGCGCGCTGCCCCACGGCGAGCGGATTCGCCGCTACGATGGCCAGCGCCACAGCGCCGCGATCCGGGGGAGGCTCGGGTGGATGACCAACGGGTAGATGATCAGCGATCCGGGGCGAGGGATCCGCGGTCGGTCGCAGCGCGCATCGACACCTCGGCCGCGCACCCGCGGGGGCTCCATCCGCGCATCGACACCTCGGTGGCGCACCCCGCCCGGCGCTACGACTACCTGCTCGGCGGCAAGGACAACTTCGCCGCCGACCGCGAGTCCGCCGACCGGCTCATCGAAGCGTTCCCCACGATGCGCACCTGGGCCATGGAAAACCGCGCCTTCCTCCGCCGGGCGGTCACGCACCTGGCCGGCGAGGCCGGCATCCGCCAGTTCCTCGACATCGGCACCGGCATCCCCACCAGCCCCAACACCCACGAGATCGCGCAGGGCATCGCACCCGACGCCCGCGTCGTCTACGTGGACAACGATCCCATCGTGCTCGCCCACGCCCGCGCGCTGCTGTCCAGCACCCCCGAGGGCGCCACCGCCTATCTGGACGCCGACCTGCACAAGCCGCACGAGATCCTGGCTCACCCCGAGCTGCGCGGCACCCTCGACCTGTCTCAACCGGTCGCGCTGATGCTCGTTGCCGTGCTCCACTTCATCCCCGACAGCGATGACCCGCACGGCCTGATCGCACCGCTGATCCAGGCCCTGGCGCCGGGCAGCTACCTGGTCCTCTCCCACGTCACGTACGACTTCGTGCCCCGGGAGACCGCCGATCGGCTGAACCAGATCGTCGGCTCCGAGCCGTTCCGCGCCCGCAGCACCGCCGAGTTCGCCACGTTCTTCGACGGGCTCGACCCGGTGGACCCCGGCGTCGTTCCGGTGCAGGAGTGGCGCGCGGAGCACGAGCCGCAGCCCCGGCCCACGTCCGCCGAGGTCGGCGGCCTCGCCGGCATCGCCAGAATCGGCTGAGCACCGATCTCGACCGAGCCCCGATCTTGGCTGAGCCCCGATCTCGGCTGAGCCCCGACCGGCCGGACCCCGATCGGCCGAGCCGCAGTCGGCCGAGCCCCGATCGATCGAACCTGAACGGCTGAACCCGGGCGGCCGCATTCGATCGGCTGGGCCCGAAAGGCCGAGTGCGGGTCCGCCGAGCCCGGTGAACTGAGCCCGGTCGGCCGACCCCAGAGCCGAATCCCCGTCGCCTTCCGCCGCGTTTTCCCTGGCGAGAGGTTGGGCATGGCCGACCTGGAAGCGCTACCAGCCGCAGGGGTGGCGCGACTGCCGGGGCGAGCCCGCTGGAACGGTCAGGTCGAACGGGGGATCGGGCAAAGGGGGGAACAGTGAGCGCTCAGCAGCGGGAAGCAGAGGTCGAACCAGGCACTGCGGCGTCCCGGATCGACACCTCGGTGGCGCACCCGCGGGGGCTCCATCCGCGCGTCGACACCTCGGTGGCGCACCCGCGGGGGCTCCATCCGCGCGTCGACACCTCGGTGGCGCACCCGGCGCGGCGCTACGACTATTTTCTCGGTGGCAAGGACAACTTCGCCGCTGACCGCGAGTCCGGCGACCGGATCATCGCGGCCTTCCCGACCGTTCGGCTGTGGGCGACGGAGAACCGCGCCTTCCTCCGCCGCGCGGTCACGCACCTGACCGGCGAGGCCGGCATCCGCCAGTTCCTCGACATCGGCACCGGCATCCCCACCAGCCCCAACACCCACGAGATCGCGCAGGGCATCGCACCCGACGCCCGCGTCGTCTACGTGGACAACGACCCCATCGTGCTCACCCACGCCCGCGCGCTACTGTCCAGCACCGCCGACGGCGCCACCGCGTACGTCGACGCGGACCTGCGCGAGCCCGAGCTGATCCTGGCCGCCCCGGAGCTGCGCCAGACCATCGACCTGTCCCGGCCGGTCGCGCTCATGCTCGTCGCCGTGCTGCACTTCCTCGCCGACTCGGACGACCCGTCCGGCGTGGTCGACCGCCTGGTCGGCGCTCTCGCGCCGGGCAGCTACCTGGTCGTGTCCCACGTCTCGTTCGACTTCCTGCCGCCGAAGACCGTCAACCAGCTCAGCCGGGTCGCCCAGGCCGAGGCGCTGTGCCAGCGGTCAAAGGCGGAGCTGGGGTCGTTTTTCGAGGGCCTCGACCTCGTGGAGCCGGGCATCGTGCCGCTGGCCGAGTGGCGGGCCGAGCACGAGCCCCGGCCGCGTCCCACCGCCGCCGACGTGAGCTGCTACGCCACCGTCGCTCGCGTTCCCTGAGGGCTCTTCGCGGGTGATACCCGGTCGTGCCTTCCGTTAACATGGGAACGCTTACATAGACCGATGGCACCGCTCACGGGGGCGGGCCCTGGCGGGGACAGCCGGTGAGGTGGCCGGTGAGGGCGGCCGGCGTGGCCGGCGATGAGCGACCGGAGGGCGCGCGTGAGCAACGTCAGCGATCAGCAGGGAGAATCGCCGTTCGACGCGCATGGGCTCGATCCGCGGGTCGACACCACGGTCGCGCACCTGCGGGGGCTCGATCCGCGCGTCGACACCACGGTGGCGCACCCGGCCCGGCGCTACGACTACCTGCTCGGTGGCAAGGACAACTTCGCCGCCGACCGTGAGTCCGCCGAGCAGGTGCTCGCGGTGTTCCCCACGGTGCGCACCGCGGCGCTGGAGAACCGGCGCTTCATGCGGCGGGCCGTGACCCACCTGGCCGGCGAGGCCGGCATCCGCCAGTTCCTCGACATCGGCTCCGGCATCCCCACCAGCCCCAACACCCACGAGATCGCGCAGGGCATCGCACCCGACGCCCGCATCGTCTACGCCGACAACGACCCCATCGTCCTCGCCCACGCCCGCGCGCTGCTGACCAGCACCCCCGAGGGCGCCACCGCCTACCTCGACGCCGACCTGCACAAGCCGCACGAGATCCTGACCCACCCCGACCTGCGCGGCACCCTCGACCTGTCCCAACCGGTCGCGCTGATGCTCGTCGCGGTGCTCCACTTCGTGGTGGACGCGGACGACCCGTACGGCCTCGTCGCGCCGCTGGTGCGGGCCCTGCCCTCGGGCAGCTACCTGGTGATGTCGCACGTCACGTTCGACCACCTGCCCGTGGCCACCGTCGATCACCTGCACGGGATGATGGCCAGCGATCCGGAGCCGTTCCGGCCGCGCAGCAAGGCGGAGTTCGGGGCGTTCTTCGACGGGCTGGACCTGATCGACCCCGGCATCGTGTCGGTGGCCGACTGGCGGGCGCGGGACGAGCAACCGCCCCGGCCGACCCCGGCCGAGACCGGCTTCTACGGGGCGGTCGCCCGCATCCCGTGACCCGGCCCGGGGCACCGGCGGATGAAACAGGCACCAGCGCGACGAAGCGGACAACCGACCCCGGACCGCCGGGCCTCATCCGCCTACTAGGCTTTCAGTCGTGACCTTTACCGCGGCTGACGACCGGTATGACAGCATGATCTATCGCAGGTCCGGACGCAGCGGCGTCCGGTTGCCGGCGATCTCTCTGGGACTGTGGCACAACTTCGGGCACGAGCGCCCGCTCGGTGTGCAGCGCGAGATCTCCCGACGCGCCTTCGACCTCGGCGTCACGCACTTCGACCTGGCCAACAACTACGGCCCGCCGTACGGCAGCGCCGAGGAGAACTTCGGCCGCATCCTGGCCAGCGACCTCGCCCCGTACCGCGACGAGTTGATCATCTCGACCAAGGCCGGGTACGACATGTGGCCGGGGCCGTACGGCGAGTGGGGGTCGCGCAAGTACCTGACCGCCAGCCTCGACCAGTCGCTGCGCCGGCTGGGCCTGGAGTACGTGGACATCTTCTACTCGCACCGGTTCGACCCGGACACCCCGCTTGAGGAGACGATGGGTGCCCTGGACTCGGCGGTGCGGGCCGGCAAGGCGCTGTACGCCGGCGTGTCCAACTACTCCCCCGAGCAGACCACGCAGGCCGCCCGGATCCTGCGCGAGCTGGGCACCCCGATGCTGATCAACCAGCCGAGCTACTCGATGTTCAACCGCTGGGTCGAGGGCGGGCTGCTGGACGTGCTGGAGACCGAGGGGGTCGGCGGGATCGCGTACTCGCCGCTGGCGCAGGGCCTGCTCACCGACCGGTACCTGGACGGGATCCCGGCCGACTCGCGGGCGCGCACCAGCCGGTTCCTGAGCGAGCGCGACCTGACGCCGCAGCGGCTGTCCACCATCCGCGCGCTGAACGAGGTCGCCGGCCGGCGCGGGCAGAGCCTCGCCCAGATGGCGCTGGCCTGGACGCTGCGCGATCCGCGGATGACCTCGGTGGTGATCGGCGCCAGCAGCGTACGGCAGCTGGAGGACGGCCTCGGCGCGCTGTCCAACCTCACCTTCTCGGACACCGAGCTGGCCGAGATCGACGAAATTCTGGAGAAGGCATGAAGGCCATAGCGCTGGACGAGTTCGGCGGACCGGAGGTGCTGTCCCTGCGGGACCTGCCGGACCCGCTGCTCACGCCGGACGGCGTGCTCATCGACATGCGCGCGGCCGGCGTGAACCCGGTCGACTACAAGATCCGCGAGGGGTACCTGCGCGGCGCGTTCCCGCACCACACCCCGCTGATCCCCGGCTGGGACGTGGCCGGCGTGGTGGCCGCGGTCGGTCCGGCGGTGACCGCGTTCGCCGCAGGCGACGAGGTGTACGCGTACGCGCGCAAGGACAGCGTGCAGTTCGGCACCTACGCCGAGAAGGTGGTCGTCGCCGACCGGGCGGTGGCCCGCAGGCCGGCATCGCTGAGCCTCGCCCAGGCCGGCGCGGTACCGCTGGCCGGGCTGACCGCGCTGCAGTCCCTGCGGGACGTCGGCGTGCGTGCCGGCGACACCGTGCTCGTGCACGCCGCGGCCGGCGGGGTCGGCCACATCGCGGTGCAGCTGGCCGTCGCGATGGGTGCTGCCCGGGTCTTCGGTACCGCGTCGCCGGGCAACCACGACTTCGTGCGCTCGCTTGGCGCGCAGCCGCTGAGCTACGGTCCGGACCTGCCGGAGGAGCTGGCCGCGGCGGTCGGCGGGGACGGCAAGGTCGACGTGGCGCTGGACTACGTCGGCGGCGAGGCGCTGACCCAGTCCGCTCAGGTGGTGCGCGACGCCGCCCGGCACGGCTCGATCGTCGATGCCAAGACCGCGCTCGAGCAGGGCGGCCGGTACACGTTCGTGCGGCCGGACGGCGACGGGCTGGCGTACCTGGGCAAGCTGGCCGACGAGGGCAAGTTGCTGGTCGAGGTGCAGCAGGAGTTCCCCCTGGCGCAGGCGGCCGAGGCGCAGCGGCTGCTCGCGAAGGGGCACGTGCGCGGCAAGCTCGTCCTGACGGTGTGAGGATCCGCCCGGTCACCCCGGCCCGGCTGGTCGACGAGCTGGCCGGGCGGATCGACTCCACCACCACCGGCGGCTGGGTGCGGGTCGGGTTCGACGGGGCGCCGTCGGCCGCGCCCGGTGCGGTGGCCGACGCGATGGTGGATCCGTTGCGGGTACTGGGCCGGCAGGCGGTGCGGGTGGACCTGGGCGACTTCATGCGCCCGGCGTCGGTACGCCTGGAGTTGGGGCGCGACAACCCGGACTCGTACTACGAGCGGTGGTTCGACCTGGCCGCACTGTCCCGTGAGGTACTGGGACCGCTGGCGCCCGGCGGCTCGGGACGCATCGTGACCACGTTCTGGAACCCGGAAACCGACCGATCCAGCCGCCCGTCCTATGTGGACGTTTCGACCGGCGGCGTGCTGCTGCTGTCCGGCCCGCTGCTTCAGGGCGCCGGACTCGACCTCGACCTCGTCGTGCACTGCGCCCAGTCGCCGGCGGCGCTGGCCCGGCGGACCGGCGACGAACTGCGCTGGACGCTGCCGGCGTTCGACCGGTACCGGGACGAGGTGGACCCGGAGAGCCTGGCCGAGGTGGTGGTCCGGATGGACGATCCGCGGCACCCGGCCCTGGTCGAGGAGTAGCGCGCCGAGGAATGGCGCACCGGTTGGTGGCGCACCCGAAAATACATCGAAACTCTTGCATGTAAGGCGGGCTCCGGCCAGACTGTGGAAACCGGACGGACGCCGGGCCGAGCGCGCATGGGAGCCAGCATCGGCCGCGCCCGCCGTTCCCCGCAGGGCATCCCTGGTAGACGGCCCTGCCTCCACTTCGTGCCCGCCTCGCTGGGTCGCGACCGCCGGCGGCAGCGGTCGCGCACGCACCGGAGGATCTTCGATGAATCGCATCGCCAACCGGCGGCGACTGTCAAGCGCCGCCTTGCTGATCCGGCCCAAGTGCCGGCTCACGAAAGCCTTCCCGCTAGCGGCCGCCCTGCTCCTGCTCGTCACGATCGCCTGGCAGGTGGCGCACTCGGCCCGGGCCACCGCGGACGTGACCCAGACCACCGCGGTCAGCGCCGGGCCCGCCACCTTCACCCAACAGGCCCCGGCCGGGAACCCGTCTGACTACGGCAGCCAACTGGAGCGCTGCAGCCACGGGGTGGATTACCCCCTGTCCGGCGCCAACCCGATCCTGTCCGAGCCGCTGACCACCGCGTTCACCAGCAACGTGCCGCTGTCGGCGCAGGTGGCCTTCAACGGCAACCAGTGGTACGGCACCTACCAGCTCACCTTCACGAACAAGTCGAGCAAGCCGCTGAACGTGGACTGCGCGGTCATCATCTTCCGCGGGCCGTCCCACGCCGACCAGCACTACTACTTCAACCAGGAGGCGACCGGGCACCCGCAGTCGGACTACCTGGAGGTACCGCGCGGCGACGGCACCTCGTTCTACATCGTGCGCCTCGGCTTCCACGACGTGGCCGCGGCCCAGCAGACCGGGTACCCGAACGAGACCTTCGCCTGGCAGATCGGGGCGGCCCCGGCCGCGGCGCTGACCCTGGAACAGCTCCGCGACTCGATCCGCTTCACCGCCGACCTGAACCTGTCCTCGAACACGAGTCTCATCCAGCATTACGGCACCAACCGGCTGGCCAACTGAACCCCCGCGTACCCGGCCGGAGGCTCCCCCGGCCGGATACCGGCGTACCGATCGGAGAAGGCCCGTGCGCTCCATGCCCGTCCTGCTGTCCTGCGCCCTGCTGTGCCTCGCCGTGGTCGGGCTGTCCGGCTGCTCCGACGACCGGCCGGCCGGTGGCCCGGGTAGCGCCGCGTCCGCCAACCGGGCCGCCGCCGTGCGGAACCCGGAGGCGGCCACGGCCACCGCGCAGACCGAGTTCGGGCTGCTGGCGGGTGGCGACTACGGCGGGGCCTGGGACCTGTGGAGCCAGGCGGCCCAGCAGTCCATCTCCCGTGCCGACTTCGTCGCGCTGAACACGGACTGCCCGGCCAAGGGCGTGCCGGGCGAGGTGGTCGCGACGCACCCGGCGGGCGACGGCGAGGTGGACATCGACTGGAAGCGCGGCGCCCAGTCCGGCACCGCCAGCCTGCTCTTCACCGGCGGATCGTGGCGGTACCAGCCCAGTAAGTCCACTATGGACAGTTATCGACTCGGCGTGGACAAGCTGGTCGCTCAGCTGCGCGCCGCCCATGAGTGTTGAGGACGGATCCCATGCGAATCTCTCGACGCCGCCTGCCCGCGGCGGCCGCGGCCGTGGCCGTGGCGCTCGGCGCGGCTACGGTGGCGGTACTGGCCCCGGCGCAGGGTGCTGCCGCCGCCGGTGGCTGCCAGGCGACGTACCGGGTCAACCAGTGGACCGGCGGCTTCGTCGCGTACATCGACGTGACCGCCGGTACCAGTGCGGTGCACGGCTGGACGGTCACCTGGACGTACACCGCCGGTCAGCAGCTCACCTCCTGGTGGAGCGCGCAGGTCGGCCAGGCCGGCGGGTCGGTGACCGCGACCAGCCTGAGCTACAACGCCGACCTGGCACCGGGCGCCACCACCGAGTTCGGCGTGCAGGGCACGTCGGGCGGGAGCAATCCGACCCCGACCGACCTGACCGTCACCGGCTCCGGGTGCGCGGCCACCCCGGCCAGCCCCTCGGTCTCGCCGAGCCCGACCCGCTCGCCTTCGGCGAGCCCGAGCCCGACCCGCTCGCCTTCGGCGAGCCCGAGCCCGACCCGCTCCCCCTCGCCGAGCCCGAGCCCGACCCGGATGCCCTCGCGCAGCCCGTCACCGACCCCCACCGCCGTGCCGCCCACCAGCGCGCCGCCGACCAACCCGCCGGCCGGGTGCGGTTCGGCCGTGGTGTGCGACGGGTTCGAGGGCCAGACCGCCGGCGCACCCACCGGCGACTGGGCGGTCAGCTACCCGAACTGCTCCGGCGCGGGTTCCGCGACCATCGACACCACCACCGCGCACGCGGGTGGCAAGTCGTTGCGCGTCAACGGGGCCGCCGGCTACTGCAACCACGTGTTCGTCGGGCCCACCCGGAGCCTGACCGGCGTCGGATCGGTCTGGTACGCCCGCTTCTACGTCCGCCACACCACCGCGCTGCCGGCCGCGCACGTGGCGTTCGCGGCCATGCGCGATTCGGCCGACGGCGGCAATGACCTACGGATGGGTGGACAGAACGGTGCCCTGCAATGGAATCGCCAGTCCGATGACGCCACCCTGCCCGAACAGAGCCCGAATGGAGTGGCGCTGTCCGTGCCGCTGCCGGTCAACCAGTGGACCTGCGTGGAGTTCATGGTGAACGGCGCCAACGGCACCATGCAGACCTGGGTCAACGGCGCCGACGTGGCCGGGCTGCACGAGGACGGCACGCCGACGCAGGACGTCGACGGCCAGTGGCTGTCGCGCGGCAACTGGCGCCCGCAGCTGGCCGACTTCCGGCTGGGCTGGGAGGCGTACGGCGACGGCGCGGACACCCTGTGGTTCGACGACGTCGCGCTGGGAGCAGGCCGGATCGGCTGCTAACCCCTACGGAGCACGAGCCCGGCCCCGGCCGCCAGATCGCGGCCGTGGGCCGGGTTCAGGCGCCAGCCCACTGGCGGAAGACACGGTTACCCGGAGCACCGGCACCGCGTCGAGGTTAGGTTTGTTTACCGGTTCGTTGCCACGCCGTAGTGATCAAATAGGCGACACGTCATGCTCTCACTTCAAGATCCAACCGTGACGATTCGTACTCTCCTGCGTAAGCGCGTCAGCCTGGTCGCGGCACTCGCCACCGCCGCCATCGGCGCGACACTCTCCCTGTCCGCGTCGCCCGCCAGCGCGGCCACCACCTACTGGAACTTCAGGAATGACGCCACCGGCAAGTGCATCACCGCCGGCGTGTCCTCGGGCTCGTCGGTGTGGGCCGACACCTGCACCTACGGCAACTCCCAGGACTGGTCCTGGGTCAAGACCAGCTACACCGACGGATTCAAGCTGCTCAAGAGCCGGTCGTCCGGGAAGTGCCTGCACTACAGCTTCGGGCTCGCGAACAGCACCATGTGGCAGGCGCCCTGCGACACCAACTCCCCCAGCGAGATGTTCTACTACGTGGGCGCCACTCACTCGCTTCTCTCAGAGGCGGACTACTGGGACGTCACGATGGACCCCAGCAGCGCGAAGGGCGTCTACGTCAAGGCACTCCCGGCTGGCGGAAAGTACAGCTACTGGACCGGCTCCCACTGATCCGCCGACCGACCCGTCCGGGCTCGTCGCGCGGCGCTAGCCGCGCCGAGCCGGGCCCGTCGAGAGCACCGGTGTAGCGGACAGGGATTGTTATCGCCGAGGGCCCTTCGGCATGGCCCGGAGGATCCTCGGCGATGATTGCCTACTGCCATGCGTGCTTCGCGACGACGGTCAGACGTCGAGGACCTCGAAGGAGACGGCGTAGCGCACGCCCAGCCGGGCACCATCCGCGCGATTGACCGCCTCCAGGAACTCCTCCGGGTCGCTCATCGGGCCCGGCCCCAGGCCGCGCAGGTATTCGGTGTGGGCCTGGAGTGAGGCGACGCCGCGGACGAACGTCCCGGTCACGTCCACGCCGTGGGTCGACAGGGTGCTGTGGCCGACCAGGATCTTCGCGGCCTTCCACGGCTGCAGCCCCTCGTCCAGCAGCTCGCGGAACACCCAGCGGTTGGCGGCGTCCCGGACCCCGTCGATGGTCGCCCGGCCCACCGCGATGTGGTCGGCCTGGTTGTACGCGCCCGGCCGCCAGGTCTCGTGGTGGTTGCCGATGATGACGACGTCCGGCCGGTGCCGGCGCACCGCGCGGGCGATGTCGCGCCGCAGGTCCAGACCGTATTCGATCATGCCGTCCGGGTATCCGAGGAACTCGACCACGTCCACGCCGACCAGCGCCGCGCCGGCCCGCTCCTCCTCCTCGCGCAGCGGGCCGCACCGCTCGGGCTCGATGCCGTCGATGCCCGCCTCCCCGCTGGTGGCCAGGCAGTACACGATCCGCTTGCCCTGGTCCGTCCAGCGCGCGACGGCCGCGGCGGCACCATACTCCAGGTCGTCGGGGTGCGCGACGATCGCCAGCGCGGTCGACCAGGACTCGTCGATCGGCTCCAGGCCCGGATTCGGTTGAGTCATGGCCCGACGCTACCGATCGGCGCGTGGCGGCGCGATCCCGTCGTGGCGCGATCGCCACGCGGTCCGGTCAGGACCACTCCCAGAGGAAGCCGACGATGGCGCGCTCGACCACGTCGAAGCGGCGGTGCACCGAGCGCTGCTCGTCCAGGTCGACCTGCTCGCGTTCGAGGATCCTGCCCTGGTCCAGACCGTCCCAGCTGGCGGCCCAGACCCGCGCGGGCAGCCGCTGCGGGTGGAAGGTCACCCAGATGCTCACGTCCCGGGTGGGCCGGGCCAGGCCGCGGCGGAACTCGGCGGCCGGCTGCGAGTGGTAGAAGAATGTCGTGTGGTACTGCATGAGCGAACTTTCGCCCCTCGCGAGCGGACGGGTCAGCAGGATGTCCACCGCGTAGAGCGAATCGGAGACCCGGTAGACGTGCCGGCCGACCTGTCCGCCCCGGGTTACGTCCACGGTCAGCTCGTTGGTGTCGAACCGGTACGGGTAGGACTCGAGCCGGTCGGTCGTCGAGCGGATCACCTGAATGGTCTGGTGCTCGGCGGGCCGCCCGTCCGGGCCCAGGGTGTGCACCTCGTGCAGGGCGAGCGTTTCGTACCCGGGCTGGCCTCCGGCCCGGTACAGCTCGGTGGGGCGGACCGCGTCGCCGGTGATGACCCGGGTGGCGGCGGTGCCGCGCAGCACCTCGCGCAGCCGGTTCGCGTGCCGGTTGGTGAACCCGAAGGCGTCGATGAAGCGCTCCAGGGTCTCCCGGCTCAGCTCGACGCCGGTCAGCGCCCGGTGCACGGTATCAACGGAAATGTGCCACGGGCCGGGCTCGCCGCCGCGCAGCACCGCCGCGACCGCCGGGTAGTCGATGCGGCTGGACTCGGCGTCGCGGCCGGGGGCCGTCCGGGCGCCGGGCGCCGGCAACCGGACGCCGTCCATGGCCGGGACGGTGTGTGTCCACCGGCTCCGGTACTCGCCGGGGCGCAGCAACAGCAGGCGCAGATACGCGCATGCCTGCTTGACCCGGTCGTCCTCAGCCATGTCGGCAATCCTCCGTCATCGCCACGCGCGCGGGTATACCGCCAACGGCCAGCGTAGTCAGTCGATCCGGTGCGAGCGCGGTCACGGTACCCCGTCGGAGTCCACCGGACCGACGTTGTGCAACGCACAATGCTGTGCCGAAAATGTTCTCACCTTCGGCCGGAGGCGCTTAACCTCGTCGGCGGAGAGGGGCAGGCGGCGTGTTCGACCTGGTAATCCGGGGCGGTTCGGTGTTCGACGGCACGGGCGGGCCGCCGCTGCGCGCGGACGTCGCGGTCAACGGCGACCGGATCGCCGCGGTCATCAGCCGAGGCGACCCAGAGGCGCCCCGGATGGGGGCATCCGAGCGGCGGGACGAGCCGGCCGAGGCCGCGCGGGAAATCGACGCCACCGGGCGATATGTGACGCCGGGGTTCGTGGACGCGCACGTGCACGCCGACGCCGCGGCGTTCGACCCGGACACCCAGCGCGCCGCGCTCTGCCAGGGTGTGACCACGCTCATTCTCGGGCAGGACGGGCTGTCCTTCGCGCCCGGCTCACCATCCACTGTGGACTTCGTGACCCGGTACTTCGCCGCCGTCAACGGAGCCCACCCGCTGCTGGAGCCCGGTGCCGCGGTCACCGTTCGCGAACTGCTGGACGGGTACACCGGACGGACCGCGTGCAACACCGCCTACCTGGTGCCGCTGGGCACCGTCCGGTATGAGGTGATGGGCGCCGCACCCGGGCAGCCCGGGCCCGGGCAACTGGCCCGGATGCGGGCGCTGATCGAGGCCGGGCTCGCCGACGGCGCGGTCGGCCTGTCCACCGGCCTGGAGTACGCCCCCGGCGGGTACGCCACGACCGATGAGCTGATCCGGCTGTGCGAGCCGCTGGGCGGCCGGCCGTACGTGACGCACATGCGCGGGTACGAGGAGCTTGCCGGCACCGGGATGGCCGAGGCCACCACGATCGGACGCCGGGCCGGGGTACCGGTGCACGTGTCGCACTACCACGGCCCGGCGCGGCGGCTGGGTGCCCTGGTCGACCGGGCCCTCGCGGACGGCGTGGACGTCACCTTCGACTCGTACCCGTACCTGCGCGGCTCCTCCACCCTCGGGCTGGTCACGCTGCCCAGCAGCCTGCCCACCGCGGACCTGGCGGCGACCGCCGCCGCGCTGCGCGATCCCGGGGTGCTGCGCGGGCTGCGGGCGGGCTGGCCCGACGACCTGTGGCCGAGGATCACGCTGTCCTGCGTGGAGCATCCCGGCTGGTCGTGGACCGAGGGGCTCCGGCTGCCCGACGCGGCGGCCCGGGCCGGACTGCACCCGGCCGAACTGGCGGTCGAGCTGATGCTGGCCACCGGCCTCGGGGTGGGCTGTGTCTTCGACCAGCCGCAGGCCGTCGACCAGCCGCTGCCGGTCGACCAGCCGCCGGGGGCGAGCGAGGAGTCGGGGGCGAGCGAGGAGTCGGTGCGCGCCCTGCTGCGCCATCCGGCGCAGGTGGGCGGCTCGGACGGCATCTACCGGGGCGGCCGGCCGCACCCGCGCGGGTTCGGGGCGTTCGCCCGGCTGCTCGGGCGGCACGTGCGCGAGCTGGGTGACTGGGGCTGGCCCGAGGCGGTGCGGCACCTGGCGGGCGCGCCGGCCCGGCGCTTCGGGCTGACCGACCGGGGCCTGCTGCGGCCGGGCCACGCGGCGGACCTAGTGGTGCTCGATCCCGCCTCGGTCGCCGACCGGGCCAGCTACGAGCGGCCCCGCGACACCGCGGTCGGGGTGAGCACTGTGCTGGTCAACGGCGTGGTGGTGCTCGCCGGCGGAGTGCTCACCGGCGCGACGCCGGGCCGGGGACTGCGGGCGTCATGACCTCGCGCCTCGCGAATTCCGGCGGGCTGATCGACGGCCCGCCGGCCGCCCGCAACCAGAGCGCGTCGCTGCGCCGGGGCGTGACCCTGCTCGGGTACGTGCGCGACCATGCCGGCGCCGGCCGGGGGGTGAGCCTGACCCAGCTGGCCAACGACCTGTCGCTGAGCAAGAGCAGCGTGCTGCGCCTGGCCGCCCCGCTGATCGAGGTCGACCTGCTGGCCCGGGATCGGGAGACCGGCGCGTTCCGGCTGGGCCACGGCGCGCTGCGGCTGGGCCAGGCCTACCTGTCCCGGCTGGACCTGCGCACGGTCGCCGCCCCGCACGCGTACCAGCTGATGCGCGCCACCAACCACACCGTGCACCTGGTCGTGTACGACGCGCCGCACGTGGTCTACGTCGACAAGGTCGAGAACGAGGCCAACGTGCGGATGGCCTCGCGGGTGGGCAGCCGGGCGCCGGCGCACCGCACCGGGGTCGGCAAGGCGATCCTGGCGTGGCTGCCGGCGGCCGCGCTGGACGAGGCGCTGGCCGGGGAGCTGGCCGCCAGCACGCCGAACTCCATCACCGATCCGCGGCGGCTGCGCGCGGAGCTGGCCCGGATCCGGGAGCGCGGGTACGCGGTGGACGACCGGGAGAACGAGCCCGAGGTGCGGTGCGTGGCGGCGCCGATCTTCGACCACGCGGACGCGGTGGCGGCGGCGCTCAGCGTGTCCGGCCTGAGCTCCCGGCTGTCCACGGCGCGCGTGCGTGAACTGGGGCCAATGGTGGCCCGGACGGCCCGGCAGATTTCCTGGGAGATGGGAGCGACGCGATGACCATCGACAGTGGCCTGCCCGCCATCGAGAGCGGCCTACCCGACTGGCGGGACAAGGGATTCTGGGCGCCCGACACGCCCGAGGACCCGGTCGGACGGCGGCTGGTGGACGGGCCGTTCACCTGGCCGCTGCTCGTGGCGCGGGACGCCGCCCTGCGGCACAACGTCGCGACGATGGCCGGTTACCTCGCCGACCGCGGGGTGCTGCACGCGCCGCACGCGAAGACCACCATGGCGCCGTCGCTGATCGCCGCGCAGCTGGCCGCCGGGGCGTGGGGGCTGTCCGCGGCGACGGCCAACCACGTGCTGGTGTACCGGCGGGCCGGGGCTCGCCGGGTGCTGCTGGCCAACCAGCTGCTCGATCCCCGACCGCTGGGCTGGTTGGCGCGGTCGCTCGACGCCGACCCCGACTTCGAGCTGCTGTCCTATGTGGACTCTCTGGAGGGGGTGGCGGCGCTGGCCGGCACCCAGGGCGACCGCCCGTTGCGGGTACTGGTCGAGGTCGGGTACCCGGATGGGCGCACCGGCTGCCGGACGGTGCCGGAGGCGCTGGCCGTGGCCCGCGCGGCGGCGGCCAGCCCCCGGCTGGAGGTGGCCGGGGTGGCTGGGTACGAGGGCAAGCTGTCCACCGTGGACGAGGTACGGGACTTCCTCGGTACCCTGCGGGAGGCGGCCGAGACGTTGCGGGCGGACGGCTGCGCACCGGCGGACGGACCGCTGATCGTCAGCGCGGGCGGCAGCGTGTACTTCGACGTGGTCGCCGAGGAGCTGTCCGGGCACGGGCACGACGTCATCGCCCGACCGGGTGCGTACGTCGCGCACGACCACGGCTTCTACGCGGAGCGCAGCCCGCTGGCCGCCACCCTGCGCCCGGCCCTGGAACTGTGGGCGCAGGTGCTGTCGGTACCCGAGCCCGGGCTGGCCATCGTCGGCATGGGCCGGCGGGACGCCCCCTACGACGAGGGGCTGCCGGTGCTGCTGTGCCACGCGGACGGCCGGCCCGCCACCGGTGAGGTCACCGCGCTCAACGACCAGCACGCGTACCTGCGAGCCGACGGGCTGCGCCCCGGCGACGTGCTGCGCTTCGGCATCTCCCACCCGTGCTCGGCGTTCGACCGCTGGCGGGTGATCCCGGTCGTCGACGACGCCGACCGGGTGACCGACCTGATCCGCACCTACTTCTGACCACGCGCATCTGACCGCGCGGCCACTCTTGGAGCAAGGAGTTCCATGCCCTCACCAATCGCCGCCACGCTGCTCGCCGACGGGCTCATCGCGATCCTGCGCGGGCGCAACGCCGCACACCTCGACGGCGTGATCGACACTCTCGTGGAGTCGGGCGTGCGCACCCTGGAGGTCACCCTCAACACGCCGGACGCGCTGGGCGCGCTGCACCGGGCGAGCGCCCGGCTGGGCGGCGCGGCGGTGCTGGGCGCCGGTACCGTGCGCAGCACGAGCCAGGCCCGCGACGCGTTGGAGGCCGGCGCCCGGTTCCTGGTCAGCCCGCACACCGATGCCGAGATCGGCCAGGTCGCGATGGAGGCCAGGGCGGGCTGGCTGCCCGGCGCGTTCACCGCGACCGAGGTGTCGACCGCGTGGGCGGCCGGCGCTACCGCGGTGAAGCTGTTCCCGGCCAGGCTGGGCGGGCCGCGGTACCTGCGCGACCTGCGCGAGCCGCTGGACGACATCCCGATGGTGCCCACCGGCGGGGTCAGCGCGGAGTCGGTGGCCGACTGGTTCGCTGCCGGGGCGGCGGCGGTGGGCGCGGGCGGCCCGCTGGTGGGCGACGCCCTGGATACCGGCGACCTGGACGGCCTGCGCACCCGCGCCCGGGTGATGGTCGCCGCGGTCCGGAAGGCGAAGCCGTGACGGGCTCCCCCATCGCGAACGGACCGGCGGGCGCGCCGCGGGTCGACGTGGTCACCCTCGGCGAGACCATGGCGATGCTGCGCGCCCCGGGCATCGGGCTGCTGCGCCACGCGGCCAGCCTCGACGTGTCCACCGGCGGCGCGGAGACCAACCTGGCGATCGGGCTGTCCCGGCTCGGGCACCGGGTGGCCTGGATCGGCCGGGTCGGCGCCGACGAGTTCGGCGCGCTGATCTGCCGTACCCTCGCCGCCGAGGGCGTCGACTGCCGGGCCGTCGAGGACCCGGGCGCGCCCACCGGCCTCATGATCAAGTCACGCCGTACCGAGGCGGTGACCCGGGTCAACTACTACCGCAGGGGCAGCGCCGGGTCACGGCTGTGCCCGCGGGACGTGGACCCCGACCTGGTGACCCGGTCCCGGCTGCTGTACGTCAGCGGGATCACCCCCGCCCTGTCCGCCGACGCCCGCGAGGCGGTGCGGTACGCGATCGACGTGGCCCGCGCCGCGGGCGTACCGGTGTGCCTGTCGCTGAACTACCGGGCGGCGCTGTGGGGCCCCGAGGCGTTCCGCGCCGAGCTGACCGAACTGGTCGCGCGGGCGGATCTGGTGTTCGCGGGCGAGGGCGAGGCGCGGCTGGTCGTGGGCGGCGACACCGCCGAGGACGTGGGCCGGTCGCTGGCCGCCCTCGGCCCCGGCCAGGTGCTGGTCACCCGGGGTGAGTTGGGGGCGGTGGCGGTCGTCGAGGGCGAGGCGCTGGTGGCCCGGGCGTATCCGGTGCGGGCGGTCGACCCGGTCGGCGCCGGGGACGCGTTCGCCGCCGGCTACCTGAGCGGGCTGCTGGACGGCGAGTCAGTCGTGGACTGCCTGGACCGGGCGAGCCTGGCGGGCGCGTTCGCGGTCACGGTACCGGGAGACTGGGAGGGGTTGCCGAGCCGGGCCGATCTGGCGCTGCTGAGCGCGGAGGACGCGGTACTGCGCTGAGCCGACCGGGGCCAGTCATGGGCCAAGATCGGGCTATCCGGCCACCGCGCCGAGAAACTCTCAAATCTTGGAGGCTTTCCTACCCTAGAGAGCGTGAAAGCCACCAAGATTTCGCATTCTGCGGTGGGGTCAGGGCAGTTCGAGAAAATCCCGAAGCGCTTCCTCGATGAGTTTCATGGTCTGGTGTGAGACGAAGCCGTGGTTGTCCCGCAACGCGTTCCGGTCGAGTATCTGCACGACGCTGTGGATCCTGACGAACGCGCCGGCCAGGGGATCGGACTCGGTGAGCCGGACCGAGAGCTGATTCGGATGCGGGACCTCACGGGCGACGGTGAGTGCCCAGACCGCCAGCTCGTCGACGCTGTTGTACTCGTCATTGCTGATCACCAGCACGCGGTACTGGCCGCCTCCGCGCAGCAGGGTCCAGATCTGGCCCCGTCTCACCACTGGGCGTCACGCAGAGCGATGTCGTTGCTGCTCTCGACCAGGATCCGGTCGTCGGCGGCCTGTTGCGCGGTCCTGTGGCGCAGGTACTCGCCGTATGCCTGGGCGGCGGCCCGTTGACGAGCGCGACGGGCCTCGGGAAGCACCTTGCGGACGGCGTCGGTCACCGCGGCCGAGACATTGTCCTGGCTCTGCAGATAGGCGGCGACATCGTCGGGCACGCTGATGCTGAGCTTGACAGTCATACTTTCATCCTACCAACGGTACGATGGCGCCGTACTCAGCGACGCGAGGCCCCCGGTTCCACCCGTGCTCCGTG
This sequence comes from Rugosimonospora acidiphila, assembly GCF_039543385.1. Taxonomy (NCBI): domain Bacteria; kingdom Bacillati; phylum Actinomycetota; class Actinomycetes; order Micromonosporales; family Micromonosporaceae; genus Rugosimonospora; species Rugosimonospora acidiphila. Next base: position 193,530 of record NZ_BAABJQ010000011.1, on the reverse strand, counting down.
TTCGACGGGCGACTGGGAGAGGCTGCCAAGCTGGGCGGACCTGGCGCTGCTGAGCGCGCAGGACGCGGTTCTGCGCTGAGCCGTGAGATCCGTTCTGTGCGTGTGATCCGTGCTGTGCGCCCCAGGGACGGAGCGGCGACCTACGCAGTTCATCCGTACGTCACGCTGGATCGACACGATGACGCCATTTACGCCCCTCTTGGTCACCTCCGCCGCCGTAAGGTCTCCCGACCCCGGCGGCGGTCCCACCTTCGGCGTTGAAAGGCAACCCGTTCCGTGAATGGCAGAAGCCCCCAGGTCGGTCGGCAGACCGCGCGCCCCGCACCCGCCCGAATGAGCCGCAGGACCACGATCGGCGGCGCCCTCGCCGGCGCCCTGGTGCTCGGCACGCTCGTCGTTCCGATGGTCGCCAACGCGACCACCACCACCGCCTTCACCGCCGGAGACGTGGTGGTCTACCGGGTCGGCGATGGAAGCACCTCCCTGAGCGACAACGCCGCGCCGGTATTCCTCGACGAGTACGCCTCCACCGGCACGCTGGTACGTTCCATCGCCCTGCCGGCCAGCGACAGCGGCAGTACCCACGAACTCACGGCCTCCGGCAGCGCCACCTCGGAGGGGCAGATCACACTCTCGGCCGACGGCCGCTACCTGATGGCGCCCGGCTATCACAAGTCAGTCGGCACGGACAGCGTCGCCTCGACGGACGACGTCACCATCGCCCGCGTCGGCGCCGACGGCGCCGTGAACACCACGACGATGCTGGACGAGTTCGCCGACGACAACAACGTGCGCGGCACCGCCAGCACCGACGGCACTCACATCTGGGTTTCCGGTGCCAACGGCGGCATCGGGTACACCACCCTCGGCTCAGGCACCTTCACCCGGCTCACCGACGAGAACGTGCGCGAGGTGCAGATCGCCGGCGGCCAGCTGTACGTCTCCTCCGACAAGGATGACGTCGGTATCTCCAGGGTGGGCGCCGGCACACCTACCACCTCCGGGCAGAAGCTGGCCAACCTCCCGGGCAGCCCCGAGAGCAGCGGCGACCCCTACGGCTACGTCCTGCTCAACCTCTCCGGCGGAGCCACCCCCGACACTTTGTACGCCGCGGACAGCAGCGCCGGGAAGATCAACAAATTCAGCCTGGTCGGCGGCGCCTGGAAGGCCGAGGGCAGCAAGAGCGTGTCTCACGTCGTGGGTCTCACCGGCTTGGTCGACGGCGGTCGAGCCGTTCTTTACGCGACGAGCAGCGGCTCCTCCGGCACCAGCGGCACGCTCTACACGCTGACCGACCCCAGCGGTGCGGCCGCCGCCATGTCCGGCTCGGCGACCACCCTCGCCACGGCCGGCTCCAAGAAGGCATTCCGGGGTGTCGCCCTCGCCCCCAGCACCGGCGGTGCGCCCAGCCCCAGCGCCTCTCCCTCGGCGAGCGCCACACCCACCGGCTCGCCCAGCCCGAGCACCTCACCCGGTCCCAGCACCTCACCCTCCACCAACCCCCTCACCCCCGTCGCCTGGCCGGGCAGCAGCTCGATCGCCAACGCGGACGGATCGAACGTCTTCGGCGAGGACCTCAGCGGTCTCTACCAGGAGGGCGACTACCAGAACGGCGGCGTGATGTGGGGTGCGCAGAACAGCGGCACGCTGTGGCGCCTCGTCCCGAACGGCTCCGGCGGCTGGAAGCCCGACACGGCCAACGGCTGGGCCTCCGGCAAGACCCTGCGGTACCCCGGGGGCTCCGGCACTCCCGACGACGAGGGAGTCACCCTCACCGGCTCCGGTTCGGCGGGCGGCGTGTTCGTCGCTAGTGAGCGCAACGGCGACGCGTCCGACAGCAGCCGGCTGTCCGTCCTCCGCTACGACGTTTCCGGCACGGGCACCACGCTGACCGCCACGAAGGAGTGGAACCTCACCTCGGACCTGCCGTCCGTCGGCTCCAACCTCGGCTTCGAGGGCATCACCTGGGTACCCGACAGCTACCTGACCAGCGCCGGGTTCAGGGATGCGTCGACCGGCGCGGCGTACAACCCGAACGGCTACGGCGCGCACGGAGGCGGTGTGTTCTTCCTTGGTGTCGAAGGCACCGGCATGGTGTACGGCTACGTCCTCCAGGACTCTGGCGCCTTCACCCGGATCGCCTCGATCAGCAGCGGGATGGCCGGCGTCATGGAACTGCAGTGGGAACCGCAGGCCTCGCGCCTGTGGATCGTCTGTGACGACACCTGCAACGGCCAGCACAGGACCATGCAGGTCAACGCCTCCGGGGCGTTCGCCACCACCGCCGTCTACAACCGGCCCAGCGGAATGCCCAACTACAACAACGAGGGTTTCTCGGTGGCCGGGGGCGGCGAATGCGTGAGCGGTTCGAAGCCCGTGTACTGGGCCGACGACAGCGACGACGGCGGCCACGCGGTCCGCAAGGGCAGCATCACCTGCTGACCGGGTGGAGCCAACCCAGCTAGAACACCAGCCACAATCGCCGCTTCAGAGGCCGTACCCGCGTCGGCGGGTGCGGCCTCTGATACTTCGCGACCGTGGCGCCAGCCTGCCAGCGCCCGCGTGCGCGAGAGCGCCGCGAGTGGAGTGGGATGCGGAGGCTGACCGCGTAGCACCCCAACCACAACCCCAACGTCTCCACGAAGCGTACGGCTACTGTCCACTCGCCGGATCCGAGACATCTACTACAAGATCGCAATAAAGGCTACAGTATCCCGAGCGCGATGATCAGGTTCTCCAACGGACCCGGCGCCTCATTGTCCTGTCTCGTGAAGCTGCACTTGGAGAAAGTCATGGAGATCGCGACGAAGCCTCTCACCGCGCCTGGTGCACTGCCTGTGTTCGGCCACGTCCTGCCGCTGCTGCGCGACCCGCTCGCATTCCTGGCCTCGCTTCCGGCCTCCGGTGATCTGGCCAGGATCCGGATCGGTCCGTTCTCGGCGGTCGTGGTGTGCGACCCGGAGCTGACCCGGCAGGTCCTGCGCGACGATGCCAGTTTCGACAAGGGCGGCCCGCTGTTCGACCGCGCACGGGAGATCGCCGGTGGCGGCGTCGCCACCTGTCCGCACGGCCAACACCGCAGGCAGCGCAGCCTGGTCCAACCCGCCTTTCACCACGATCGCATTCCGGGCTACGCGCAGACGATGACCGCTCAGATCGCCGCAGTCGCTGGAAGCTGGCGCGATGGTCAGGTCCTCGACATCCCCGCCGAGACGCTGAAGATCACTATGGGGGCCGGCGTGGAGACCATGTTCTCGGGCGAGCTGCCTCCGACGGCCTTGCGCGAGACCCTGGACGACCTCGCCACCGTCTTCGCCGGCATGTACCGGCGCGCGATCATGCCACCGGCGTTCAATCGCCTGCCCACGCCCGCCAATCGTCGCTATCACCAGGCCCGCACCCGCCTGCGTCACACCATCGACGCTCTCATCGCTGAACGCCGGGCCCATCCCGCCGACCGCGGTGACCTGCTCTCGGCGCTCCTGACCGCCCGCGACGTAGATGGCGATGGGGGCGGCCTGGCCGAGGCTGAGATCAGCGATCAGGTCATCACGTTCTTCCTGGGCGGTCCGGAATCTACCGCCAACGCCCTAGCTTGGGCATTGCACCTGGTAGCACAGCACCCTCATGTCGAAGAACGCCTCTATGCCGAGCTGGACAGTGTGCTCGCGGGCGCGCTGCCCACCCTGGACCATCTGCCACGGCTGGCGCTGACAGGCCGCATCATCACCGAGACGCTGCGTCTGTACCCGCCGCTGTGGATGCTCACCCGCGTCACCACCGCTCCCGTCCAGCTAGGCGACCATCGCCTCCCGGCCAACACGACCCTCGTCTACAGTCCCTACCTGCTCCACCACCGCGGCGACCTGTTCGAAGACCCCGAACGCTTTGATCCCGAACGCTGGGACGGCGACCACCGGCCGTCGCGCCGCGGCGCGTTCATCCCGTTCGGCAGCGGCCCCCGCAGATGCGTCGGCGACCAGTTCGGCATCACGATGGCCACCCTCTCGCTAGCCGCCATCACGGCCCGCTGGCGCCTTCAGTCCCTGCCCAGCCACCCGCCACGCCCCACTGCGGCGCTCACCCTTCGACCCCGCGGGCTGCAGATGCGCGCCACCGTGCGGGCCACCCACACGTAAATGCTCGCGACTGCGACCCGACTGCTCGTAGTCCGCGCCGCGTTTCACACCGTCGCGGCGGGCATCGGCCAAGTGATCGGCGCAGCGCTGCCCGACCCGTCCGCATGTGCCGCAGAAGCCTGCTGATTCTCTCGCGCATCACCTCCACCGGCGGCATTCCGAGGTGATGAGTGTGATGGGCATCGTCTACCAGGCCGCCGCCCCTGTCGCCCTCCGCGCGAAAGCGGAATGGCACGCCCGTAACCCACGCCCAGACCCAGGGGGCCCCGCAATGCCGCAGGACGTCAACTTCTACATGCCCATCCCCAGCCGCCGCAGCCCCGACTGCGAGCGCGCCCGCACCGATCACCTGGCTTGGCCGAGCGCCCTTGGCCTCATCACCACCGAGGCCGCCGCCGAACGCCATCGCACCGCCGACTACGCCGATCTGGCCGCACGCTTCTACCCCTCGGCCACCGGAGCCGACCTGGACCTGGGCGTCGATCTGATGACGTTCTTCTTCCTCTTCGACGACCTCTTTGACGGACCACGCGGCGCCGACCCCCAGCAGGCCAAGCAGCTCACCGATGTCGTCGCCGCCGCACTCGACGGGCCCCTTCCCACCACCGCACCCCCGATCGCCCATGGATTCGCCGATACATGGCGGCGCACCTGCCAGGGCATGTCCCCCGCGTGGCGTGCCCGCGCCGCGCGCACGTGGCGGGGCTATCTGGCCGGATACGTCGACGAAGCCTCCAGCCGCCACTACGACACCCCCTACGAGACGGCCGGCGAATACCTCGCCATGCGCCGGCGCACCATCGGTGCTCAGCCCACCGTGGACCTCGCCGAGCGTGTGGGCCGCTACGAGGTCCCCCAGCGCCTCTTCGACAGCGCCATCCTGACCGCCATGCTCCAGATCGCCATCGACACCAACATCATCGACAACGACATCGCGTCCCTGGAGAAAGAAGAGGCCCGTGGTGAGCAGAACAACATGGTCCTCATCCTCATGCGCCAACACGGCTGGACACGGAGCCAGAGCATCACGCATATGCAAGATGAAGTCCGCACGCGCCTCGAACAGTTCCTCCTGCTGGAGACCTGCCTGCCGAAGGTCTACGACACATTCAGCCTCGGCGCGAAGGAGCGGGAGGCCGTCGAGGAATACCGCACCGACGGGATCCGCGCTCTGATCCGGGGAGCCTACGACTGGCACCGGCGCTCGAAACGCTACACCACCGACTACGCCATTCCCGCCGGCCGACTCGGCTACCTCGAAGATCTCGGCACCGTTCAGTGAACGAAACGGCGCGCCAGGGAATGCTCCCCCGGCGCCCGCCGATCGATCACGCGGTTCAGGACGCGGTGTACGCCCGGATGATGGGACTGGTCGATCCCGCTACCGGCGCTGCCGGTCGCCGAGACCCGAAGCGACACCGGCTGACCGACGAGCCCGCGTTCAGCGACGCGGGGCCGCCGGGCGCAGCGTGCCCGGCCCGGTCTGCGCGGCGCTCGGGGCGGCCGGCTCCGGGAACGAGGCGTTGGTCCAGCGCAGCGGGCCGGGACGCAGGTCCCACAGCACCCGGCGCCACAGCGGCTGGGTGCGCCGCAGGCCGCGCACGTAGGCCACCGCCCCGGAGACCGCCGTGGCCGCGTCCCGCTCGTCCGCGAACTCCGGTGCGAACGCCACCAGGTTGGCCAGCTCCACCAGCACGTCCAGCGAAGGCAGCGCGGCGCCCGGCCCGTCCGGCGGGCGGGCCGCCCACTGGGCCACCTCGGTAGCGGTCAGGTGCCCCGGCGGCCGGCGGCCGGCCAGCCGCAGCGCGTCGAGCACCTCCAGCCAGGCGCCCCGTACCCGGTCCGACGGCGCGCCCCGCGACAGTCTGGCGTGGCGCTGCGATCGGCGGGTCAGCACCACGCCCAGCTCGGTGAACAGCACGAGCAGCACCACCACCCCGACGACGACCCACGGCGTCCAGGGCGGCAGCCCGCCGGCGGCGGACTGCGCGGCGGCGCTGCGGCTGGGATGCGGGCTGGCCGAGAACGACGGCAGCTTCGGCACCGGCGGCGTGGCGGAGTCGGACGGCGCCGGCGGGGTCGGCGTCGGCTTGTAGTCCTGCTCCAGCGAGCGGTGCTGAGTGCCGTTGCCGGGCATCGGGTCGAACGGCACCCAGCCGACGCCCGAGAACAGCACCTCGGGCCAGGCCGTGGCGTCCTTGCCGACGACCGTGCTGTGGCCGGCCGGCACGTTGAAGCCGACCACCACCCGGGTGGGCAGGCCCATCAACCGGCCGAGCGCCGCGTAGGAGGCCGCGAACTGCTCCGAGGTGCCCCGCTGGCCGCCCTGTTCGACCGGGGCGAGCAGGAAGAACTGCAGGTTCGCGTAGTTGTGGCCGCTGGGCGCGTCGGGGGCGAAGGTGTAGTGCTCGGCGATGAACTGCTGGAGGGCGTACGCGCGCTGGTAGGCGCCGCCGCTGCCCTGCTCGATGGACTGGGCGAGCTTCTGCATCGGGGCCGGCACGTCGCCGCCGGTGTCCAGGTACCTGGCGACGTCCGGCCCGCTGGGCACGGTGGCCATCGGCAGCACGTTCGGGTTCGACCTGGGCACCTCGGAGGTGACCGAGTAGCTGGTACCCGGGGGCAGCCCGTTCGGGCGCAGCAGGGTGCCGCTGCCCTCGTCGTACGCGACCCGGATGCCGTCGATGTCATGCGGGACGCTGACCGCCGGCACCAGCGAGCCGCCCAGGTCGCGCACGGTGAACTGCTCGGTGACCTGGCTGACCGAAATCGGGGCGGCGGCGCCACCGGGCGGCGGGGCCAGCGGCGGCAGCTGCCGCCCCGCGTCGCGGTACTGGGCCCCGATCGTCCAGGTGGCCCCGTCGAAGTCGCTGAGCACGGCCAGCTCGACCTTGCTGGCGGCGGACATGGTCGCGTCGAACAGGGGCTCGCCCGGGTTGGCCATCCAGCCGGAGATGCGGGCCAGCGGGTCCTGGTCAAGGAGGTCGGACTGCGGTGGAGCGACCGCGCTGCGCGGGTCGATCGGATCGTCCGGCAGGCTCACGGTGAGCACCGGGACCAGGGCCGCGGCCAGCGCGACGAACACCGCTATCCCGGCCGCCGCCCGTACCCGCAGCTGAAGGCGCCCCGGCGCGGCAAGCTCGGGCATGGGCTGTGGCCCGGCCCCCGGGCCGCCGAAGGTGACCGGAGCGGGCCCACCCGGCACCGGCCTGTCCACCGTCCGGCCGGAGGCGGCGGTCGCCAGCGCACCGGCGGCCAGCACGACGTAGGCCAGGGCGCGCCACGGCTCCACCCCGCCGTGCGGGCCCGCCATGATCAGCGCGCCGGCGTAGATGGCGGTCGGCGGGATCAGGGCCAGCGGGCCCCGCCGGGCACGCACCCCCAGCTCGACGCAGATCAGCCCGCCGATCCAGACCAGCACCACCGGCACCAGCACGGTGTCCGGCTGTGCCTCGACCGGGATGAGCGCGGTCAGCAGCTGTGGGCCGCCGTTGCGCACCGCCTCGGACAGCAGGGCGGGCAGCGCCCCGGACACGCCGGAGGCACCCGCCGAGTACCAGACGGTGAAGACCACGTACCCGAGCATGGCCACCACCGAGACCGGTGCGGCTGTCCACTGTGGACTACGCAGGAGCAGCAGCCCGATGCCCACCGAACCGACCGCCGCACCCGCCACCAGCAGGGCGAACAGCGAGCCGTCGTAGATCCTGCCGGCGGCACCGGCGCCGAGCGCGAGCAGCCCGGCGTAGCACAGCGCGGCGATGACCCGCCTCACGCCCAGACCTCGTCCCACATCCGTACGAAGTCGGCGGCGTCCCGAGCGGTGATCACCTGGAGCCCCGCGCCGCTCACCGGCATCGACTGCGGCCCGAACACCCCGATCATGATGGCGGCGTAGGTGCCGCCAAGGCCCATCATGGTGCCCAGATCCTCCGGCGTGGCCTGCCCGGTCAGGCAGATCAGCGTGTCGCCGGCCCGCATCTGCCGGGCCCGCTCGGTGATCCCGCCCAGGCCGGTCTTGCCCAGCTCGTCGTCGATGTGCGGGCGCGCCTCGGCCAGCACGTCCAGGTACCCGGTGCTGTCCGGCGCCACCGGCACGCTGGCGCCGCTCGTGGTGAGCAGGTGCACGGCCAGCTCGGACCGGATCGCCGCGTTGATCAGCGAGGCGGCCGCCTCGCACGCGTCCTCGAAGGTGTCGCCCCGGTGCACCACCTGGCGGTCGTCCAGCAGCACCACGAGCCGGGGCCGGCTGGTGTCCACCCGCTCACGCACCATCAGCTCGCCGATCCGGGCGCTGGTGCGCCAGTGCACGTGCCGCAGGTCGTCGCCGGGCACGTACTCCCGCAACGAGTCGAAGGTGCTGCTGCCGTGCGGTACCCGCTCGGACAGCCCGTCGGGGTTGCGCGACGAGCCGGACGGCACCGTGGTCACCGGGTGCAGGTACGGGTAGACCCAGACCTGCGCCGGGTCGCCGTACGGGCGCTGGGCCCGGGCCAGGCCGAACGGGTCGCGCCGGCCCACCCGCATCGGCCCGAGCTGGACCACGCCGCGACGCCGAGTGGGCACCGGGTACGTCACGGAGGTGCCCCGGCCCGGCCGCAGCCGCACCGGCGGGATCGGCACGGCACTCTCGCCGCAGGCGTCCTCGCCCACCACGGTCAGCGCACCCCAGGACCGGCCGTTGGTGACCGTGAGCGTCACCTGGCAGGGGTCGCCGCGCATCACCCGCTCCGGCTCGACCTGGCGCCGCACCTCCAGCCGGGGCCGCAGCAGGCCGGCGACCAGGGACAGGACGACCGCGAGCACGCCGGCCGCCCCGACCGCGGCCAGCTCCGGATAGCCGAACCCGTCCCCGCCGACCAGCAGCAGAACGCCTGCGATGAGCACGCCGATGCCCCGGCGGGTGATCCTCACGCGGTCATCCTCACGCGGTCGCCGGGGTGGGCACCGGAACGGTGTTGAGCACGTCGTTCAGCACGTCATGCGGGGTCGCGCCGCGCATCTGCGCGTCCGGCATCAGCAGCAGGCGGTGGGCGAAGACCGGGGCGAGCAGTTCCTTGAAGTCCTCGGGCAGCACGTACCCCCGGCCGACCGTGCAGGCGTAGGCGCGGGCGGCCCGGGTCAGCGCGATGACGCCCCGAGGGCTGACCCCGACCCGTACGTGCGGGTGGTTGCGGGTGGCGGCGGCCAGCCGGACGGCGTACGCGTACAGCGGGTCGGCCAGGTAGACCCGGGCGGTCAGCCCGATCAGGGTGCGGACTATCTCGGTGTCGGTGAGCGCCCGCAGCTGGTCGGGCGAGTGGCCGGCGCGGGCCGCCCGGACCACCTCGACCTCGACGGCCTCGTCCGGATATCCCACCGACAGCTTCATCAGGAACCGGTCCAGCTGAGCCTCCGGCAGGCGGTACGTGCCGTCCATCTCCACCGGGTTCTGCGTGGCCACCACCAGAAACGGTCGCGGCACCGGATGACGCACCCCGTCAACCGTCACATACCGCTCCTCCATCACCTCCAACAACGCCGACTGCGTCTTGGGCGACGCCCGGTTGATCTCATCCGCGATCACGATGTTCGCGAACACCGGACCCGGATGAAACTCGAACCCCCGGGTCGCCTGGTTGAAGATCGTCACCCCCGTCACGTCGGACGGCAGCAGATCCGGGGTGAACTGGATCCGACGCCACGCCCCCTGCACCACCGCCGCGATCGCCCGCGCCAACGTCGTCTTACCAACCCCCGGCACATCCTCGACCAACAGATGGCCCTCGGCCAACAACGCCGTCAACGCCAACCGCACCACCGCGGCCTTGCCGAACACGACGGAGCTGACGCCCGCCGCGATGCGGTCGAACGCGTTGGCGAACGACCGCACCTCGGCGGGCGACAGCGGCTGCATCGGTTGGACCATAGTCAGCTGCAGCTCGGCAGCAGGCTGAGGTCGTCGCCACCGTCCAGGTTGAACCAGGCGTACGGGATGTATTCGGCACTCGTGGAGATCTTCACCCACTTGGTGCTCTTCTTGTTCTTGTTGTACTGCGCGGAATTTACGGTCGTGGTGTTGCTGGTCTGCTTGTTCACGCCACCGGCGATCTGGCAGTACGCCTGGTACCTGGTGCCGTTGGGCGAGGTCTTGACGGTGTACTGCGTCTGCTGCGCCGGATGGTTGTAGATGCCGATGGTGGTGCAGTAGGTGTCACCCGGGGGGTTGATGCAGGTAACCGTCCCTTTCAGCACCGTGGTCTTCGCGGACTTGCTCCTCGTGCCGGTGCCGGCCACGTTCTTGGCGCTCACCGTGGCCGTGTACGACACCCCGGGCGCCAGGCCCGCGACGGTGAGGCTGGTGCAGGAGCCGCTCTTGGTGCCACCGCCGTTGCTGAGGCTCACGCTGCAGGTCGCCGTGTCACCCCCGTCGTTGACGGTGAAGGCCACCTTGAGCTGGTTGTAACCGGGAGTGATCGTGCCGATGGTGACTGCGGGCGCGGCAATCGTCGCGGCGGCCTTCGCCGGGCCCTTGGCGCTGGTGCCGGCGTCGTTGATCGCCGCCACCTGCACCGACACCGACTTGCCGTTGCCCAGGCCGGTCAAAGTGAGGCTGGTGGTGCTGCCGGACACAGTCTTGCTCGTGCCGTTGTAGTACACCTCGTACCCGGTCAGCGCCCGCCCGTTGGTGGCCGCCGCCGACCAACGCACGAGGAGCTGACCCGCCTTCCCGTTGGGCGCGACCGTGATGGACCCGGGCGCGTCGGGCTTGCCGTACGGCACCACCGAGGGCGACATCGGCGACGCCTTGGAACTGGCCCCAGCGTCGTTGACGGTGCTGACCGTGAACGCGTACTGGGTGCCGTAGCTCAGCGCGCCGGCCGGCGTGGTGAGGCTGGTCTTCGTGCCGTCGACCTGCCAGGTCTGCGCCGGGCCGCCCGGCCCGTTGGCGGTCACCTGGTAGCTGGCCACCTTGTGGCCCTGCCCGTTACCGGCCGGCCAGCTCACCGACACGCTACCGTCGGACTTCGCCTCCGCTGCCACGCTCGTCGGCGGCGACGGCACCTCGTTGGTGGGCACGACCGGGTTGGACTGGGCCGTGGGGCCGTTGCCCTTGGCGTTGACCGCGTACACGCTGAACGTGTACGTCTGGCCGTTGGTCAGGTTGGAAATGCTCGCCGCGCGCTGGTCGGCGCCGAACGTGAGGTTCTGGCCGCCACCGCTCACGACGTACTTCTGGATCGGCGAACCGTCCGACGGCGCCGCTCCCCAGCTCAGCCGCGCCGAGGCGTTGCCGGCCGACGCGACCACACTGGTCGGCGCGCCGGGCGGCCCGGCCTGCGGCGGCTGCGGCGACGACGACGAACCCTGGTCGGACCCGGGGTTGGACGAGTTGGAGTGGCCGGACGAGCCGGGCTGGTGAGACTTGCTCGACGAGTGCCCGGACGACGGCGCACCCTTCGTGGGCGTGACGGTCGGCGGCGCCAGCGGCGGCGGGGCACCCAGCACGCCGCCGGGGTACTTGTTGACGGTCGAAGCCTTGTGCGACTTGTCGACCACGACCGCGGTCCCGCCGCTCGGCGCGTTGATGTAGAGGTGGTCGCCCTGGATCTGCAGTTGCAGGTCGCCGGAGCCGGCCGGGAACTGGATCTTGTTGGTCAGCGCGCCGGTCTGGTCGAGCACGTAGACCAGGTTGGCCGACTTGTCGGGCACGTAGTACCAGCCGGCGAAGGACACCGCGGGGCTCAGGGTGTTGCCGTTGCCGGGCACGGAGAACTGCGACACGGTCGGCGGCGTCACGCCGTCCACCTGACGGCTGCCGGGCACGGTCACCGCCACGCTGCCGCCGCCGTCCTGCGAGGCGAGGAAGCCGGGCCCGGTCAGGTTCAGCGCGGTCCTCGTGATCTGATTGCCACGCACCGTCACCAACTGGTCGGCGGTCTCGTCGAGCACCGCCGCGCCCTTGTCCAGCACCGAGAGCTGCAGGTCGTGGCCGGGCTGCGCGACCGACTGAGTCTGCACCGTCGGGGGGTCGCCCGCCTTGGCACCGGGCGTCAACGAGACCACAGTGCCCTGGGTGGTCAGCGCGAGCCACAGCTTTCCGTCGCTGTCGAAGCCCCCGTCCACCATGCCGGGCGACAGGTTGAGCACCGCGCCGACCGGCTTGAGCGTCGTCGGGTCCACCTGCCGGACCTGGCCGTGTACCTCGTCGAGCACGAACGCGGTCTTGCCGTGTACGAGCACCCGCACCCCGGCGCCCGGCGGCGTGGCCAGGCTGGCCGCGATCTGCAGCGTGGCCAGGTCGAGCGAGCTGACCATCCCGGTGTCATCGTCGCGCACGATGAGGTACTGGTCGGTCTGGCTCACCTCGACCTTATGGCCGATCGTGCCCTGCACCTTGACTCTGGTGTCCACCCGTGCCGTGTCACCGTTGACTCGACCCAGCTCGCCCTTCGACTGGCTGAACAGCCAGGCGGTCGGGTCGTACGTGGCCACGGCGCGGTCGAACGCGCCAAGCCCGAACAGGGTGACACATGCCGCTGCCAAAACCACGAGAACTGTACCGACAGTGATGTACGGTCCTACCCTGCGCGATCGTCCAATGTGCTCAGTCGCGGTCATACCGTTCCCTCGCGCTCCGATCCTCCCCTGGAAAACGGACTCATCATAGAGGGTTGATCGCAAGTCGGACGTCGCGTATGTGGCCATACTCCCGCCGCTCGCGCCGCTCCCTATGATGTGTTGCGAAATACGGGGCGACACGGGGCTTCGGCGGAGAGGTGCGGCAGCGCAATGACGGGATCGCCGTTACACATCCGGGCCACCGCCCGGGTTGGCGCCGACGCGCCGAAGCATCCGGGGCCGGCGACTCTGCTGCCCCGCCGCCGGCCGGGCCACCTCGGCTCGGTACACGTGCTGCGGCTGTTGCTGGCCGAGGCCGCCATCGTGGCTATCGTGGTCGCGTTCGGCCGTGACCTGGTGGTGCTGGTCGCGTGCGTGGTGCTGGGCGTGCTGGTGCTGTTCGTGACGCTGGGCCGCCAGCGGGGCCGGTGGTGGCTGGAGCGCCGGGTGCTCAACTGGCACTTCCAGCGCCGGCGCGGAGCCCGGCCGGTCGCCCTGCCGGAGGACGCCCGGCTGGCCGCCCTGCAGTGGCTGGCGCCCGGCCTGATGGTGGAGGACGTGGCCACCCAGGACGGCTCGCAGATCGGGGTGGCCCGCGACGACGCCGGGTGGTATGCGGCGGCCATCGTGTCGCCGAGCGCGCCGCTGCGCGACGATGCGCGCCCTCCGCTGCCGCTGGACACGCTGGTCTCCGCGCTGGCCGAGGCGGAGCAGCCGGGTGCCGTGCTGCAGGTGCTCACCCACACCGTGCCGGCCCCGTCCCATCAGGACGCCTCCGGCCAGTCCTACCGTGAGCTGCTGCACCGCTACGGTCCGGTGGCGGTGCCGGTCGACCGGGCCACCTGGTTCACCGTCCGGCTGGACGCGCGGGCCCTCGCCGAGGTCGGCGCCGACCTGCCGGAGCAGTCCGAGAAGGCGCCCGCCGTGGTGGCCGCGCTGCTGCGCCGGCTGGTCAAGGCGCTGCGCCGGGAGGGCGTCGCCGCCGCACCGCTGGATCGCGGGGCCCTGCTCGACGCGCTGGCCCGCTCCTGCGACCTCACCCCGCCGGACGCCGGGGCGCCGGTGCAGCCGCGCGAGGACTGGAGCGTCTGGTATTCGGGCCGGCTGGCCCACCGCAGCTACTGGCTGCGGGACTGGCCCTCGGTCGCGGAGGCCACCGCCCTGCTGGACTGGGTGGCCACCGTACCCGCCGCGTTGAGCAGCGTGTCGCTGGTCCTCGCCCCGCAGCCGGACGGCGTCGACATCCGTTGCCTGACCCGGGTGGCCGCGCCGCCCGAGCAGCTCGCCTCGGTGTGCCAGGAGGTCATCCGGGGCGCCGGCCTCGCCCACGCGCACCTGTTCGAACTCGACGGCGAGCAGGGGCCGGCCGCGTACGCGACCGCCCCGACCGGAGGTGGCCCGCGATGACCCGGCCGGAGGACGAGGAAACCCGGTACGGCAGGCAGCCGGGCGTGATCGGTGCGCACCAGTACGGCACCCCGCCTCCCCCGCCGCCGCCCGGCGAGCCCCAGCATTACAGCGGGGCGGCGGCGGTGCCAATGCCGCCCGCGCCGATGCCGCCACCGACCGCACCGGGGCAGCCAACCGCGCCAAGGCAGCCGGCCCCGCCCCCGCAACTTCCCCCGTCGCCGTACGATCCGCGGGCGCAGGTGGCGCCGTCCAGGCCGGTGGCGCCGCCGACGGTCGGCAGGCCGGGGTACAACCCGTATCCGCCCGGCGCATACGGGGCCGCCATGCCCCCGCCGGCCCCGCTGCCGGCCGCACCCAGGTCGGGCGTGCCCATGCCGGCCGCACCCGCGCCGGGCCCCATGCCAGGGGTTCCGATGCCGGGCACTGTGCCGGCCATGCCCGCGCCGCGGCCCGGGCCGGCGCTCGCGCACCCCGCCGGTACCCCCGGCGAACCCGTGGGGCTGATGAGCCCGGCCAGCCGAGCGGCGCAGCGCGCCGTGGCGACGGCCGGCGCCACAGCCCTGGCCACCGGCGGTGCCACGGTGCTCGGCGCCCCCCAGCCCGCGGCGGCCGCCACGGCACCGGCCCCGGACGGCCCCCACCACGGCACCGTCTACGGCGGGAGACGCACCGACGACGACCGGCCGGTCCTGGCCGGCCGAATGCCCCGGCTGCGCATCGGCTGGCACTCGGCCACGCTGCGCGCCCTGGAGATGATCGGAGTCTCCTCCCCCGGTACCGGATTGATCCTGGGCGCGGACGTCGACCAGCGGCCGGTGCCGGTGCGCTTCTTCCGGCCGGAGCCGACCCGGGTCACCATGGTCGGTGGCGCCTGGGCCGCCCAGCTGGTCGTGTTCCGGGCGCTCGCCTTCGGCGCCAACGCGGTGGTGCTGACCGGCGACCCGGGCGCCTGGCACGGCTTCGGCGAGCGGGCCACGGGTCGGCCCGATCGGGTGTCCGTGCTGCACGGCGAGCGGCCGGTGTCGACCGAGGGCACGGCGCAGCAACCGGTGCTGGTCGTCTACGACCTGGGCACGGCCGGCCCGTCGGCGAGCGTTGACCTCGGCCCGTGGCAGACGCAGCTGACCGTGCTGCGCCAGCTCGACGAGCGGGGCGTGCCGGCGCTGCAGGAGGGTCAGCTGGTGATGATGCAGCGGCTGGCGTTCGGCGAGGCGACGCTGGCCGCGACCGCGCTGCGGCTGACCGGCGAGAGCACCCAGCTGCTCCAGCAGATGGAGGACGAGATGCTGGCGCTGATCGGCGGCGGGGCCGACCGGTACGTGTGGATCAGCCCGACCGGTGTGGAGCGGCAGCAGGGCGGTCCCGCCCGGCGGTAGGTCTGGCCACGAGCCCACCGCCGGGATCGGCCCGGCATCGCGGCCGCGACGCCCGGACCGCGCCCGTCACTGCGCCGGCGGCGACCACGCCAGCTGCACCAGCCTGGAGCCCTCCCGACGGGTGATCAGCCAGGCCCGGCCCGGCGGCAGCAGCTGCGGCTTGATGTTGCCGAACAGCGCACCCTCATCCCTCGGCCCGGACATCATGATGCCCGGCGAGGCCAGCTCGCGGATGCGCGCGATGACCGGGTCGAACATGGCCCGGCTCGCGCCGCCGATGCGCCGGGTGATGACCACGTGCAGGCCGATGTCCCGGGCCTGGGCAAGGTAGTCCAGCAGCGGCGAGAGCGGATTGCCCGCCCCGCCGGCCACCAGGTCGTAGTCGTCGACCAGCAGGTACAGCTCGGGCCCCTTCCACCAGCTGCGGTTGCGCAGCTGCTCCGGGGTGACGTCCGGGCCCGGCAGGCGCTCCTTCATCACCTCGACCACCTGCTGGATCAGGTCGTTGGTGACCTGCACGGAGCTGCCGTACCCGATGAGGTGGTCGGTGGTGACGCAGCCGAGCAGGCTGCGCCGGTAGTCGATCAGCATCACGCGGGCCTGGCTGGGCTGGTAGCTCTCGGTGACGCTGCGGGCGAGGCTGCGCAGGAACGAGCTCTTGCCGGACTCGATGTCGCCGAACAGCAGGGCGTGCGGCTCCGCGCCGAAGTCCAGGTACACCGGCTGCAGGTCCGCCTCGGCCACACCGATCGGCAACCGGCCACCGGAGGTCGGCCCCGGCGCCGGCAGCGCCGAGTAGGGCAGCTCATCGGGCAGCAGGCGCACCCGGGGCGCCGGCGAGGCCGTCCAGTCGCTGGCCGCCAGCTTCACCAGCTCGGCCACGGCGTCGGCCAGGTCCTCGGTGCGCTGCGCCCCGTCGATGCGCGGCAGGGCGGTCAGGAAGTGCAGCCCGTCCGGCGTGAGGCCGTGCCCCGGCGAGCGCTCGGGCACGTTGACCGCGGACCGGCGGCTGATGACCGAGTCGCTCGGATCGCCGAGCCGCAGCTCGACCTTCGTGCCGAACGAGTCACGCTGCGCCGGCCGGATGTCCATCCAGCGGTTCCCGCTGGCCACCACGTGCACACCGAAGCCGAGGCCGCGGCTGGCCAGTTCGGCCACCACCGGTTCCAGGTCCTCGAAGTCGCCGCGCAGCGTCGCCCAGCCGTCGACCACCAGGAAAACGTCGCCGAACGGGTCGTTGGGCAGCTGGCCCGCTCGCTTGGCCCGGCGGTACGTCGCGATGCTGTCGATGCCGGCCGAGGCGAACAGCTGCTCCCGCTCCTGCACCAGCGCGTACAGCTCGGCGACCGTGCGGCGTACCCGGTTGATGTCGCGCCGGGTGGCCACGCTGCCCACGTGCGGCAGGTCCCGCAGGGTCGTCAGCGCGCCACCGCCGAAGTCCAGGCAGTAGAACTGGGCCTCGACCGGGGTGTGTGTCAGCGCCAGGCTCACGATGAGAGTGCGCAGGAACGTGCTCTTGCCGCTCTGCGGCCCGCCGATCACCGCCAGGTTGCCCGCGCCGCCGGACAGGTCCAGCCACATCGGGTCGCGGCGCTGCTCGAACGGCTTGTCGATGACGCCGACCAGGCCGTGCACGGCGCCCAGCACGGACGCCTCATTCGCGGTCAACCCGCGCTGAGCGGTGTGCGCGAGGGCGGGCAGCAGCTGGTCCAGCGTGGCCGGGTCGGACAGCGGCGGCAGCCACACCTGGTGGGCCGGCGTGCCGCGCCCCTCCATCCGGCCGACCAGCACGTCCAGCAGGGTGTCCCCGCCGACGGTCTCCACCTCGGCCGGAGCCTGTTCGGGCTCCTGGGTCACCGGGGCCGCCACGTAGTGCGTGGTGTAGGGCCGCACCACGTCGGCGGGCTGCCCGGAGAGCTTGGTGCGCTGGCCCTCGCCGTGGTACACGCCGGAGACGTACGCGGCCCGGAACCGGATCAACCCCTCGGTGCCGGCCTTGATGTACCCGTTACCCGGCGAGCGGGGCAGCTCGTACGCGTCGGGTACGCCGAGCACCGCCCGGCTGTCCATGGACGAGAAGGTACGCAGGCCGATCCGGTACGACAGGTGCGTCTCCAGGCCGCGCAGCCGGCCCTCCTCCAGCCGCTGCGAGGCGAGCAGCAGGTGCACGCCCAGCGACCGGCCGACCCGGCCGATCTGCACGAACATCTCGATGAAGTCGGGGCGGGCGGTCAACAGCTCGCTGAACTCGTCGACGATGATGAGCAGGCTGGGCAGGGGGGCCAGCGGCACCCCAGCCGCCCGGGCGCGCTCGTAGTCGCGCTGCGACGCGTAGTTGCCGGCGTGCCGCAGCAGCTCCTGGCGGCGCATCAGCTCGCCCTGGATCGCGCCGAGCATGCGGTCGACCAGCGACAGTTCCTCTTCCAGGTTGGTGATCACCGCGCTGGTGTGCGGCAGCCGGTCCAGCTTGGTGAACGTGGCGCCACCCTTGAAGTCGACCAGGACGAAGTTGAGGATCTCCGAGTCGTGGGTCGCCGCGAGCGCCAGCACCAGGGTGCGCAGCAGCTCACTCTTGCCGGAGCCGGTCGCGCCAACGAGCAGCCCGTGCGGGCCCATACCCTCCTGCGCCGACTCCTTGAGGTCCAGCTCGATCGGGCGACCGTCCAGGCTGACCCCGATGGGTATCCGGAGCCGGTCCCGGTTCGGCCGGCTGGTCCAGCCCTTGGCCACGTCGAACTCGTACGGGTCGCCGAGCTCCAGCAGCTGGGACAGGCCCAGATCGGTGATGGCCGACGACTGGTCGCTGACCGAGGTCGCCGACAGCCGCAGCGGGGCCAGCTCGCGTACCAGCGCCTCGGCCCCGTTGTTGGCCAGCCCGTCGGCCTTCCCGACCTCGGTCGCGCCGTCCATCGTGGTACCGGTGATGGTGCCGTCCTCGGCGATGTCCAGCACCACCGCCGACTCGTCCAGCAGCCGGGGCGGCGAATTGGACAGGTCGATGAGCGTGACGCCCTCGACCCCGCCATCGGTCATCAGATGGTCGGAGCCGACCGTCGCGCCCCCGTCGATGAGCACCACCACGTGCGGCCCGCCCGAGGTCGCGCGCGCCGACGGGTTGAATCGCGGCCGGTTGGCCAGCACGTCATCCAGCATCGCCTCCAGCGCGGTGATGGCCGGGGCGAGCAGCCGCACCGACCCGACCGCGTCGGTCTTGGTGGGGTGCAGCGCGTGCGGCAGCCACTTCGCCCACTCCCACTGCGCGCGCCGCGCGTCCGACACGCAGAGCACCACCAGCAGGTCGTCCGGGGCGTGGAAGGTGGTCAGCTGGGCGATCACCGAGCGCACCAGGCCGCGTACCGTGTCGTCCGACCCGCGCAGGTACACGTGCGAGAAGTCGCGCAGCGCGATGGCCACCGGCAGGTCCGGCACGACCGAGTAGGTGGATACGAACTTGCGCAGCGCCACCGCGCACAGCGGTTCGAGCTCGTCGACCGGGCGAGTCTGCGGCGGCACCAGCGGCGTGGCGATCTCCTGCGGCCCGAGGCCGATGCGCACCACCCCGAAGTCCGGGTCGGCCCGCCGGCGCTCCCACAGCCGGCCGCTGGCCGTGGTCGACCACAGCGCGCTCGGATCCGGATGCCGGTAGTACACGGCCTCGCGCTGCTGCCGGATGGTGGCGCGGACCTGCGCGCGCAGCTGGCTGAGCCGGCGCATGTACTGCCGGCGCGCGTCGATCATGTCACGCTTGCTCTGGCCACCCACCTGGCCGGCCACCTGAGCGGCGATCATCCCGAGAGTGGAGACGCCGTACATGCCGCCGGCCACATACGACAGGGCGCCGCCTCGCTGCACCCCCATCATCAGCCCCATCGCGGCCGCGCCGGCGGCCATGGGCATGATGGTGAGCATCCGGCCCCAGCCCTTGCCGGCGGCGTTTGGAATCTCCGGGGGCGGGTCGAGGACCACCTCCCCGGACGGGATCGCCGGTGCGAGTCGGCGCGGTGGCCGCCTGACGACTACCAGTCCCACGCGCCGTCTCCTTCCAGAACCCGCGCCATCCTAAACTAAGCGATCACGGGGCCCGGACGCGCGAGCGCCCGGACGCGCGAGCGCCCGGTCGACGCGCACGCGAACCGGCGCGCTGGTGATCGCATGCTAGGTTGGCCCCCGGATCGGGCCGGTTTGTGTGCCGTGCCTTGAACTGCCCGGGAGGTGTGAGCAGCGTGACGGCCCCGGTTGGCGTCGGTCTTGCCCGGGTTACCGTGGCGACGCCCAAACGCCGGATCGATGTCGCGTTACCCGAGAACGCGCTCGTCGCCGAGCTGCTTCCGCACCTGCTGCGGCACGCCGGCGACGAACTGCCCGACGACGGCGAGCGGCACGGCGGCTGGACCCTGCGCCGGGCCACCGGCGCCGAGCTCGACCCGGCGCGCAGCCTGTCGGTGCAGGGGGTCCGCGACGGCGAGCTGCTGAACCTGGTGCCCCGGCGGATGGACTGGCCGGAGCTGGCCTACGACGACATCGTCGAGGTCATCGCCGGGGGCGCGAGACGGTCCGGACGGTCCTGGGGCGGCGCTGCCACCCGCCGGTGCGGCCTGGCCGTGGCCAGTGTCGTGTTCGTGCTCGGCCTGTCCGACGTGCTGCTGTCCGGGCCGCCCTGGCCGCTGCCGGCCGGCTGCGCCCTGGCCGTGGCCGCCATCGCCGCCCTGATCGGGATCGTGCTGTCCCGGGCGGCGTCCGACGCCTCCGCCGGCGCCGTGCTGGCCGGCTGCGCCCTGCCCTACGCGTTCGCCGGCGGGCTGCTGCTGACCGCGCCGGCCGGTACCGCGCTGGACCGCCTCGGCGCACCGCAGCTGCTGCTCGGCTCGGCCGCGCTCACCGTCTTCGGCGTCATCGGGTACGCCGGGGTGGCCGCGACGCTGCGCGTGTTCGTGGCCGGGATCGGTGCCGGCCTGGCCGGGATGCTCGCCGCGCTGTTGTGCTTCGCCGGTACGTCACCGGCCGGTGCCGCCGCGATCACCCTCACCGTCGCGCTGGGGCTGCTGCCCGGCTACCCGCTGATCGCCGGCTCGTTGGGCAAGCTGCCCGTACCGGTCCTGCCCGACCGGCCGGAAGACATCCTCGAAGACCGGCCGATGCCCCCGCGCGAGGGGGTGTTCGCCGCCGTGGCGCGGGCCACCGAGCTGCTGTCCGGCATGCTGCTGGGCGCGGCGGTGATCGGCGTGTGCTGCGCGGTCGTGCTGGTCCTGGACGGCTCCGCCACGGACTACGTGCTCATCGTCGTCGCGGCCGCCGCCCTGCTGCTGCGCGGCCGGCTGTTTCCCACCCCTACCCAGCGCATCCCGCTGATGGTAAGCGGGATAGTACTGCTGGCGCTGACGGTGTTCGGGATGACGCTGCGCTCGCCGAACATCGGGGTGCGGCTGTTGTTGCTGTTCGTCGTCGCACTGGTGGCCGGCCTGGTGCTGGCGGCCGGGATGGTCTACAGCAAGCGCTCCCCGTCGCCGCGCGTGGGGCGGATGGCCGACATCGTGGACGTGCTGGCCATCATGGCGCTGGTACCGCTGGCCTGTGCGATCACCGGCCTGTACCACACCATCCAGGGACTGTTCGCGTCGATCGGCTGAGGTAGACATGGCGTCGCGTCGGGACCAGCTGCAGTCCTACCAGTTCCTGACCCAGCGGGTCATCTCCGCGTTCGTGATGCGGGAGACCGACCCCGCGCAGTCGCCGCTGCGCCGGGGCATCGGGGCGGTCTTCGCCGGGCTGATGATCGCGGTCATGGTTGGCGCCGCGTTCGGCGTGTACGGGCTGCTCACCAAGATGGGCAGCGACACCTGGAAGACCGACGGCGCGATAGTGGTGGAGAAGGAGACCGGCGCCACCTACGTGTACAGCGGCGGCCAGCTCCACCCGATGCTCAACTACGCCTCCGCGCTGCTGGACACCGTGGGCGCCACCTCGAGCGGCACCCCGTCGGTGTTCCAGGAGTCGTCGTCGTCCCTGGTCGGGGTGCCCCGGGGCGTGATGCTGGGCATCCCGAACGCGCCGGCGTCGCTGCCCGGCGCCTCGAACACCGCCGGCGCGCCGTGGACGTTGTGCACCGCGGCGACCGCCGCCACCGGCGACGCCACCACCACGACGCTCGCGCTGTCCGTGGCGCCGGCCGGCGCCCAGCCGCTGGGCGACAAGAGCCTGCTGGTCAGCGACCCGGAGACCAACACCACGTACCTGATCTGGCACGGCACCCGGTATCAGATCGACAAGCAGGTGGTGCCGGCACTGTTCGGCATCGTCAGCCCGATCCCGGGCGGAACCGCGTGGCTCAACGGGCTGCCCCGGGGCGCCGACATCGGCCCCATCACCATCTCGGGCAACGGATCGCCGTCGCCGGCCGTCGACGGGCACCGCATCGGCGACCTGCTGGTCACCCAGGTCGGTAACGGAGGCGTCGATTACTGGCTGGTCTTGAGCGACGGCCTGGCGCCCATCACCGAGCTGCAGAAGGACATCGTGGCGGCCGGACAGAGCGGGCAGCAGCCGCAGCAGATCAGCGTCAGCGACTCGACCAGGCTGCCGCAAAGCACCCAACTTCAGCCCGCGAGCGGTGCCGCCGCGCCGCCCGAGCGGCCGCCGGCGCTGGCCCAGTTGACCGACCCGACCGACCCGCTCTGCGCCGCGTTCACCGGCGCGAAGCAGCCGCCCGCCGTGTCGATCGGCGGGAAGCTGCCGGTGGCCGGCACCGGCACCCCCACCGGGTCCGGCGCCTCGAACGGCGCGGTGCTCGCCGACCGGGTGGTCGTGCCGGCCGGGCGCGCCGAGGTGGTCCGGGTGATGGCGTCGGCCACCACCGCCGCGGGCGGCTACTACCTGGTCACCGACCTGGGCATCCGGTACGCGATCGCCTCGGATGACGTGCTGAAGGCGTTGGGATACCAGCCGTCGGCCGCGGTCGCCATGCCGGATGACCTGGTCCGGCTCATCCCGGCCGGCCCGGCCCTCGACCCGGCGGCGGCCAAGACCCCGGTGTCCGGCGCAAGCACCGGCGGCTCATGACCGACGCCTCATGGTGAGGTGTGCGGCGCGTTGATAGCCTCGGTTGACGATCAACATCGGAGTTTCGCCCGGCACCAACCTTCGCCGGGCCGGCGGCAAGCGAATCCACCCCGGCGGTGGACGATGAGGAAGTGGGTGAAGCGACGTGACGAGCCCAAATGGTGGCGTCACACAGGGCGACCCGGTCCTGATGCAGAAGGCGGCGGACTCCGCGACCGGGGCCGGTGAGGGCATCGCGCTCAACCTGTCCCGGCTGCTGGACGAGGTCCAACTGGCGGCGCCCGGCTTCGTGGGAGCCGCCGGCAGCGGCTTCCAGGATGTCGTCAGCCATCTCGAGCAGGACCTGCAAGGGATGCTCAAGGCGCTGAACTACATGGCCGACAAGGTGAACCAGACCGGGAGGGTGTTCGACGCGACCGACGCCGGTGCCCGCGCCGAAATCATGAAGGTGCAGCAGCAATCCGGCGCCTTCAGCGCCGCCCAGGCTCTACGGGGGAACTGAGATGACAACTTCCGGTGACGGCATTGTCTACAACTTCGCCCACATCGAGACGGTCGGCGGCGCCATCGACGCGTTCATCAGGC
Source organism: Rugosimonospora acidiphila (assembly GCF_039543385.1). Classification (NCBI taxonomy): domain Bacteria; kingdom Bacillati; phylum Actinomycetota; class Actinomycetes; order Micromonosporales; family Micromonosporaceae; genus Rugosimonospora; species Rugosimonospora acidiphila. Next base: position 170,363 of record NZ_BAABJQ010000011.1, on the reverse strand, counting down.
AGATGGATCAGCACCTCGACGACGTGGACGCGGCTTTCAAGGCCCTCAACTGGACGGGCGCCGCGAAGGACGAGTTCACGACCTACCGGAACAAGTGGCGGGCCGAGGCCGACGACATGGCCGCAACCCTGCGGACGCTGAGCAAGACGGTCGGCGACGTGCGGGAGAACATGGCGGCGGCGGACAAGGCCGCGGGAGCCCAGTTCAGCATCTGACCGCGTCGAGTCGGTCTTTCTCAGGGCGGGCATGGAGTCTCAGGGCCCCATGCCCGCCCCGTTTACTCTCGGCGTTGCCAGCCGGGGGCGGGTCAGTGTGGGTGGCCGGGCGGGGTGGCGGCGGGCGACAGCTCCCCGAACAGCAGGGCCGGCGGCGCCGGCTCGTCCGGCTCCTCGCGGGCGGGCGGCGACGCGGCGAGGGCCGGGCGCCAGGCGCGGCGCCGGGCCCGGGGCACCCCGACCGCAGCCACGGCCACGACCACGAGCAGGCCGATCCCCACGGCGGTCAACAGGATGGCCAGCCGCCGGCTGTGGTTCAGAGTCGCCCGCCGGGCCAACTCCTGGGCGCTCGGCCCGTGCGGGGCGAACGCCGACATCGGCACCGGCGCCCGGTCCACCAGGTCGTCGGTGACAGCGCCGTACGGGTTGACGATGCCGCTGCCGTACTCGGGGCCGTCCTGCCCGCCGGCAGCCGGAGTAGCGGTGCCCAGCAGCCGCCCGGTGAGCTGTGCGGTGCTCAGGTCGGTCCAGCGGGCCCGGGTCAGCGCGGCCGCTCCGCTGACGAAACCGGCCGCGAGCGCGGTGCTGCCCTGCACGTTCACCAGGCCCTGGTCGCGTTGCAGGGCCGGCACGCCGGCGCCCGGCGCGACCAGGTCAACGTAGCCGCCGTGCCCCGAACTCGGCCACCACGTGCCGTCCTGCGCGATGGCACCCACGCCGATGACGCCGGGGTAGTTTGCCGGGTACGGGGTCGGGTTGCCGCCGTTGGAGTCGCCCAGGTCGCCGACCGCCGCGACGACCGTGATGCCGGCCGATACCGCGCCCGCGATCGCGTCCCGCACCGAGGCGCTGTCGGTCGAGATGGCCACCGAGATGTCCAGCACGTCCACGTGCTGGTCGACCGCCCAGTTGATGCCGCGCGCCAGCACGGTGGCCGAGACCGGCGTGGTGGAGTCGTCGCCGGGCTCGCCGGTCACGCGTACCGGAACGATGGTCACCCCGGGGGCCACGCCGTAGATGCCGGACGAGCCGGCCTGCTGTGCCGCGATGGCGCCGGCCACCTGGGTACCGGTGCCGGCGCAGTCGGTGTCGGCCGAGCCGCTGTTCCTGACCGCGTCGTACCCGTTGCTCACGTGGCCGCGCAGCTGCGGCTGGTCGGCGTCCACACCGGAGTCGAGGACCGCTACCTTCTGACCGCTCCCCTTGGTGAACGACCAGGCCCGCTCCGGGGCGAGCAGCTGCTGTGCCCACAGCGCGGGCGTGAGCGACTGCCCGGCCGCGACGCAGTTGTCGTCCGCCGCCGCGGCGGGTGTGGCCGGTGCCGCCACCAGCACCCCGGCCACGAGCACGGATGCCGCGCAGCCGATCGCGAGTAGGGCGCCACCCACCGCACGGGCTCCGGCCCGCCTCCCGCCGTCGCGACGCACCACGCTCTCCCTCACCAGGTCGACAAATCGTGGGGTCAGTCTCCCCCGCCCCGATGCCGGCCGGGCCGCCGCCCTCACCGCCGAGCGGGGCGCTGCCCGCGCGATCATAGAACCGCTTAGGCGCCGGATACCAGGATCACCCGCATCCACGCCTCGACGCGGGCCTCGTCCGCGTCGAGGCGCGAACGCAGCTCCCGCCAGAATGCCCAGCCGTCGGCGAAGTTGTGGCCGCGCCCCAGCCGCTCGCTACCCCATTTCAACGACAGCTCGGCCATGTCGTAGGCGGGGTCGCCGGTGGACGGTCGGGGATCGATGGCGTAGATCCGGTCATCGAACAGGACCAGGTTGCCGGGGTGCAGGGTGCTGTGCGTCCAGGTGTCCCCGGCGCTGTCCACCAGGTCGCGCAGCAGCGCCTTGGCGTCGGCGACCTCCTCCGGCGAGGGCGCCGCCGAGCCGTGCAGCCCGCCGCCGCGTGGTTGGTCGAGCCGCCGACCGAGCGGTACACCGAGCGATTCGAGCGGCACGTCGAGCGGCTGCCGGCCGCACCCTGCGAGGCGGCGCAGCGCGTCGGCGAACATCGGAGCGGGGATCGCCGGCTGGTGGCGCTGCCGCAGCGAGGCGCCGTCGCCGAGAAGCTCCAGCAGCATCACGGCCGATGGGCCGGCGACGCTGTCCTCCTCCCAGTAGTCGAGGACCCTCGGCCCCACGCCCGCGCGATGCATCGCCTCGAGCGCCGCCCGCTCCCGACGGCTGCGGACCACGTCCGGCGCGAGTTTGAGAACCCGGTTGGCGCCGGATACGTTCACGGTCACCACCGTGGAGGTGAGGCCGCCGGTCAGCCGTTGCCGGGGGCTCCAGTCGCGCCTGGAGAGCATGCGATCCATCAGTTCCGGAATATGGTTCACCCACTCCACGCCGTAGCGGTCGGACAGCCCCTGCCGGGTCGCGTCGTCCATGAAGTCGAAGTCGCGCAACGACGAGCCTCGACGATCGGGGCTCGCGCCCGCGAACGACGGGTCATCGCGGCCCGGGTGCGGCGCCGATGGGAACCCTCGCCGCTCACGGCCGAGCAGGGCATCGCCGATGGCCCGTCCGATGTCTGAGGCATCGCCGCCCCACAGGGCCTGACGGACCGCGCGCAGCGAATTCTCCCAGTCCGCCGAGCGCAGCTGCAGGCGCAGCTCGCTGACGTGCCCGCCGAACTGCACGTTCAGCCGGAGGTCGCGGTCGCCGTCGGGTCGCGGATCCAGAAATCCGTCGTCGAACCCCACGACGTTCAGCGCCGTCAACTCCTTGATCCGCTCCAGGGCGCGGTACAGGTCGGTGGGGTTGTCGTAACCGATCCTCACGGTCACGAGATCGACCAGCCGCGCGGCGTCGTTGTCGAACAGGTTTTCGATCTCGTCCTCGGCGCGCCGGCGGTCCTTGCGCTCGGTGGCCACCTCGCCGCCGCTCTCGGCGGCTAGGTGCTCCGAGAACCTGATCAGCAACTCCTCGGCCCCGTCCCGGCCATACGCGTCGGCATAGAGCTTGTCGAGGTACGCACCGCGGTAGGCCGCGTCGTCCTTGCGCCGCGCGTCGAAGTCGGGCTGCCGGGCGCGCTGTCCTTGCCGTCGCATAGACCGGCTGAGTTCGCGCTGCGAGGAAGAGATCTCGGCCGGAACGCCGCGCCCGGCAGGGGCCTCGGCACGGTCGCCGCGCTGGGCCTGCTCCACCGCCTCGCCCAACACGTCCAGCGCCCGCTGGTGCGTCGCCAGGCGGTCGAGCGACACCGGGTCGCCCAGTAGGGGCCGCCGCAGCTCCGGGACGTCGTGCAGCATCGTAACGAGGTCGGGGTGCCTGCCGAGCCGCTCGAGCAGCGACTCGGCGAGGATGGTCGGATGGTGGCCCGGCCCACCCCAGCTGTCCCCGAGCGCCTCCATGACCGCCGGCTCGTGCAGCAGTGCCTCGAGCCTGGCGCCCTCGGCCGGATTCAGGTCGAAAACGCGCCGCAGGTCCCGGGAGTCGGCCGCCGCGGCGATCTCGTGCGGCTCGATGCCCTCCCGGTACAGGTCGTCGAGGCGCGACGCCCGCCGTACGGACTCTTCGATCCGGCCACCGGAGCGGTCGAACTCCGCCCGGGCCCGGATGCGCCCGACCCGGGCCAGATCCTCCCCGGTGAGCGCCGGCCGCTCGGCGAAGCCGCGCACCGGCTCGGGGAGCAACTCGCGCCGCCGGGACTTCACCGGGCCATCCCCGATCAGGCCATGGCGCTCCGCGATCGCGTACGCCTCCGCCTTCGCGCGGCCACGCTCGCTCGCTGGCAGGTCCGGACGGCGTACCGCGTCGAGGAGTTCGGCAAGGCGGCCCTCGGCGTCGGGGTCCAGCGGAGCCGGCTCGCCATCGTGCCCGACGTCGCCGGGATTGGACTCGATGCCTCGGGTCTGGGAGGAATCGCGCGGTCCACGGTCGGGAACCGGCAGCTCATCCAGGCCGGTCACGGTCAGATCCGCGCCGATCTGGCGGAAGCGGAGGGCCTCCTCCGGCCTTTCCGCGAGACCGACGGCCGGTATCCCGGCGCGCCACGCCCTCAGGATGTCCGCAGAAGTGCGTCCGATCACCAGGCACTCGTCCGGAGTCACCCCGAGCCGGCTCATGGCCGAGTCGTAGAACTCTGGGTTCGCCCCCTGGTTCAGCCGGCCATGCGCGCGCCCGATGAGGTCACTGATGTGGCTGCCCAGACCACGATCCACGAGCCAATCCCTCGTCGCCTCGGTCGAGGTATCGGTGACAACCACGATCCTGGTGCCTGCCGCCGTGGCGGCCCTGATGAAATCGTCGGCCCCCGGCCGGGACTCCGCGAATCGCATGGCCCGCGCCTCGGCCGCGGAGTAGACCGCCTCCACCGCATCCCGAATCGATTCGAGACCCTCCGCCCACGGCGAACCGGTGTCGGCGCCGAGCCGGCTGAGAGTTCCGGGGCGTGAGGTCGGCTCCGAGACCTCCTCGGGCAGCGGGCCCGACAGACGCAGGACGTGATCGAGCTGGTCGCCGACGTCGCCGCCCGTCAGGCAGCGATCGGGCAGGTCGCACACAACGCCATCGAAGGCGAGGAAGACGACCTCGGCATCGGCCATCGCACTGTTCAGATCGGCGGCCGTCGGAACCTCGACGTGGGGAAGGACGACGTCGCGTAGGCGACGGACGAGAGCGTTCCGGGGCGCGCGGTCGTCCTCCGGCGTGAACCAGTCGTAACCGCTGACCCGATCCGTGCCCACGGCGAAGCCGTTGAGTGACGGATGCCGGTCCCCGTCGAGCCGCTGCTCCAGCTCCACCGGCTCGGTGACGCCCTCCCGGCGCAGCGAATCCAGGTCCGCCGCCCGTCGCCGCGAGCGGTGGAGCTCGGCGGCCAACGAGACCATCTCCGCCGGCTCCTCGAGCGACTCGTGTGCGATGTCGAAGACACGCGCGAAGGCGTAGTCATAGGCCAATTGCATCCGACCGAAGTCGTCCAGATGCCTGCCGAGGAAATCCTCGATGCTCTGCCCGGTCTCCGCGTGGTACCGCTGGTACACCCGCAACAACGCCCGAGGCAGGTCGAACCGCAACTGTGCCTGCAGCGAGGGCAGCAGGGCGTCCACCAGTGCGCGGGCGGTCTGGTGCGAATCCAGTTGGCGGCCCATCCGCTCGGCCATCCGCAGCGCGGGCCGCCAGTTGGGGTCGACGTCCTCGTGCCGCCCCTCCGCCCACGACAGAAGGTTCTCGTGAAACGTGCGGTACACCTCGTCGAACAGCCGCATCATCGTGACGGGGTCGTCGAACATCCGCTGCAACAGCCTGTCGATGTGCCGAACGCTGACCAACTGGTACGCGTGGGCGAACCAGAACTTGCCGTCGCCCCGCAGCGCACGCGCGATCTCCGCCAGTTCCTCGTTGTTGTCCCACACCTCGCGGTACAGGTCGAGGTACGGCGCAACGTCTCCGGGCTCGATCCCCTCCGGCAGCCGGACCTCGGGGTCGTGTCGGGCCCCGACCCGGCGGGGCCGCATCCCAGCGCCCGCATCGCCGCCCGCCGAGTCACCGCCTGCCGGGGCACCGCCTGCCGGGTCGCCGCCGGATGGATCGCCGTCCGGAGGTGATTCACCGGATGCGTCGCCCCCGGGGTCGTCGTCGAGCCGGGACCAGTCGTACTCGGAGATGGCCCGGCCGGCGACGGTGAGCGGGTCGGCCGACGACGAGTGCCTCAGCCGCGCGCGTTCGGCGACTCGCCGCGCAAACGCCGCCGGATCCGTGATCCCGTCCCGATGCAGGGACACGATGTCCGTCGCGCGGTCCCACGCGCGCTCGATCTCGCCGGACCGCTCGGGCTCCCCGGCGGGCCCGTGCGCCGCACGCGCGTCGGCCCAGAGCCGCTCGTAGGCCGACCCGATGCGCAGGAAGTCGGCCCTGAACTCCTCCAGGTCCTTACCCGTGTGCGCGTGGTACCGCTCGTACAGGTGCGCGAACGCCCGCGGCAGATCGAAGCGGACCAGCGCGTGCGCCGAGGGCGAGACGGCATCGGGCGCCTCCGGGTGCCGGGCCGCGTCGAACGCGACCAGCCAGTTGGGTTCGACGGCCGAGGTGTGTCCGTCCATGAACTCTCGCAGGCTGCCGCCGTACCCGGCGTCGATCGCGAGCAGCAGCGCGATCGACATCGCCCGGTGCCGGTACTCGCCGGTCTCCACCAGCTCGAGCTCGTGGCTGATCAGCCGGTGGTACTCCCGGGCGAAGTCCTGCTTGCCGTCGCCCTCCAGCCGCGCGACGAGCTCCGCCCGCTCGTTCACGACACGTGTCAGCTCGGCGTGCAGATCCCGGTACAGTGCGGCGTCGATGGCGTGCCCGTCGTAGTTGGTCACCGCCGGAACCGGGAGTTCGGCCTGCCGGTCGCGGAGCCCGGCAAAGTCGAAGTCGAGCCCGTAACGCTCACCGATCCGCTCGTAGACCGGGTCGGTCAGCAGCCCATCCGCCCGGCCCGCGACCGCCGCGGTGCTCGCCGCCGTGAACCGCGCGAGCACGGACTCGGGGGCCTCGACGGGAGGCCGGTAGGTGTCCAGCAACTCGCCGGTCGATCGCCAACCGAACTCGGGCCTGCGCTCGATGTACTCACCGAGCACCCAGGCGCGCAGCTCGCTCGGCGTCATCTCCGCGAGCCGCCGGTACTCGGCAGGCACCTCGGGCAGGTTGCGGACCAGGTGCTGGATGACCGTGTGCGCCTCGTACTCCCGCCCGTACGTCAGCCAGGCGAGGATCCTCTGCTCTTCCGCCGCGAAGTAACCGCGGCTGGCGGCCCAGGCTCGGACGTGCCCGACGACCGAATGCCAGTTCGGCTGCAGCCGGTGCAGCACCGACTCGCGCAACACCGTCGCCGCCACCGCGCCGGACGGTCGCGGCCGTCCGTGACCGTCGACCACCTGAACCAGGCTGAGATCCCGCGCGGGCAGGTAGTAGCCCCGGGCCGGATCGTTCACGAGCGCGTCCAGCTCGGCGGCGACCTCGGCGCCGAGCCGGTCCCGCGCCGAGGTCGGGTCCTTGGGCACCAGCCGCGCCCACCCGTCCCGCACGAGTCGCGCGGCGTCCGATCCGAGGGTGCCCTCGACCGCCGCCTCGGTGACCAGTTGGGTGAGCACGTCGAGGTGACCCGTCGCGGGATCGACCTCGGCCGGACGCGCCAACCCGGCCGGGTCCAGCGGGTCCACGCCGTCCAGGTCCGGCCCCGCGCCGAAGTCGTCCGCGTAGGAGCGGATGGCTTCGCTCAGCCGCTTTACCGCTAGGGCGGCGTCCGGGTCGCTTACGTACCCGGACGAGCGCGCCGCGTCCATGTGGCGCGCAACCTCGGACGCCAGGCCGTCGATCCGGTCCAGGACGGCGAGCTGCTCCGCGAACCGGTCGGGGTCCCCGACCAGCGCGCCCCGCGCCCGGTCGACCAGCCCGTCCACCTGGTCCAGCAGGCTCCACCCGAACGCGCGCTCCAGGTCGGACCGGCTGCTCGTCTGCACAGCCGAGGAGAACGCGTCGGGGCCGGGCTGCGCCGGGAGCCCACCGGTCGAAGGCTCCACCGTCGGGTTGGCCGGCTCGGGGCCGTAGGGCCCGTCACCCAGGGGCTGGTCGTCGTGGACGCCGAGACCGGGGGCCACGCTGACCCGGTCGGGGGGACCGTGCGCCCGGTCGACCAGGTCGTGCAGGTGATCGAGCGGGCCGGGCCGGAGGCCGTGCCGCGCAATGGGCGCCGTCCACGGGGCCGCGTCGGGACCGGGCTGGGACTCGATCGTGGAAGGGCCGTCGACCGGATCGGTCTCGTCGAGGTGGTCGGCGCGGCCGGCGCCGGGTTCGGGGTCCGGGTCCTCGCCGTCCGGCTCGCCCGTCCCCGGGCGGCCGGAGCCGTCGCGCCCACCCGAGTCTCCATCGCCACGACCCCCAGAGGTCACATCCCCGGCGCCATGCGGTTCGGGCGCCCCGCCTCCACCCGGGCGTGGGCCACCCGAGGGCCCCGGCCTCGGCGACCCGCCGGTATCCCCACCGTCCGAGCCGTCGTCCGGATGCTTATCTGCGAACCCGCGGCGGACGGCCCTATCACCCCCGTCGTCCGGGTGCGGGGGCATGTCAATGAGCGGGCTCGACACGGCGGAGCGTCTGGTTCCGGAACCACTGGCGGACTGGCCATCCCCTTCGCCATCGTGCCCAGGGTCCGCGCTACCGTCCCCCCCGTCCGGGCCCGTCGCGCTGGACACCCGGACCGCCCCCATGGCCACCGCGTCACTATCGACGGGATGGCCGGACGTCGCGTCGGGTTCCTCCTCGCCGTGCTGATCGGGAAGGGGCGCGTTGGCGTCCGCGGGCGACGTAAGCGATGGGCGAGACTCCGGGTCGCCGTCTCGGTCCCAGGCCACCGGAGAATCCGGCTCTTGACCGGTTCGCGGGTTGGACCAGGTGGACAGCCGCTCAAGTCGGAGGAGGTGAGTTCGCACCGAGTCCCCGCCCAGTGCTCCGGCGACTCCCGCTTGGTAAGTCCGCGCTGGATCAAGGCCGAGCGACCTGGCCAGCTGGTATTCGGCGGTCACGTCCGTGCCGAACAGTGCGGGATCGTCGGTGCTGATGGATATCGCGACCCCGGCGGCGGTCAGCACGCGCAACCGCTGCGCGAGATCGTCGTGATCCCGTACCGTACCTGTGCGAAGGTTCGAGGTCGGACAGACATCGAGGACCACGCCCCGCCTGGCAAGCTCGGCCATCAACCGCAGGTCCTCGCTTGCCCTGATGCCGTGTCGGATCCGAGCCGGGTCGACCGACAGCGCATCCCAGATCGAAGCCGGCCCAACGGCTTCGCCGGCGTGTGGCACCACCCCTAATCCGCCGTCCGCCGCGATCTGGAACGCGGTGGCGTAGGCCGACACCGGTCCCCTGGTCTCGTCACCCCCGATCCCGATGCCCACGACGCCTCGGTCGCGGTACCTGACCGACTGGCGAGCCGCTGACTGTGCCAGGTCCACCGGTGCGCCCCGATATATCTCCGGAGTCAGGCGAATGATTACCCCGTAACGCTCCGCGGCCTCGGGTATCGCTGCGGTGTATCCGTCGAACATCTCTTCCCACGGGATGCCGTCTTGATACGCACCGACCGGGGAGAAGATGCCTTCGATATATACGACGCCGTGTGCCGCTGCTTCCTGCGCATAGTCCAGCAGGATCTGCCGGAAGTCGGCTTCATGTTGAAGTACCTGCGTAACCTGGCGCCACACCTGGATGAAATGCGGGAAGTCCCGAAACCGGTACAGCTCGTGCAGACCCTCCACAGTATTGACAGGTAGCGCTATTCGATTGCGGTCGGCGATGTCCAGTAGCGTGGCCGGCCGCACGGTGCCCTCGATGTGTACGTGCAGCTCGATCTTGGGCTCATTCGTGAACACATGCTGGCTTTTCTGGATGTCCACGGCGCCCTCGTGCGGGTCGCTGAGCGGATTCGGCCGGGCTGACCGGTTGTCGCCGTGGTCGACGGGAATCGCGTGGACGACCCCATCGCCGCCCGAGTCGCCGGCATCCGGTGGACGCCGGCCCCGCACGTCGCCGGCGGTCGACGAGGGATCTGCACTCGGACCACCGTCGCCGGGGCGCGAGTAAGGCCCGCGCCGCGGGCCCCCACCGGAATCCCCATCGTCCGGGCCGCCGTCCGGGTGCTCATCCGCGGGCCCGCCACCGGTATCCCCACGCCCACCCGAGTCTCCGTCGCTACGACCGCTGGAGGCCACATCCCCGACGCCGGGCGCCCCACCTCCACCCGGCCGTGGACCACTCGAAGGCCCCGGCCGCGGCGACCCGCCGGTGTCCCCGCCGTCCGGGTCGTCGTCCGGGTGCTCATCCGCGGACCCGCCACCGGAGGAGTCCCCGCCGCCGTGCCCCGCGTCGGCGTCCATATCCGCGGTCTGGGGGAGACCGAGCCGGTCGCGTACGAAGTTCATGACGCTGGTCTGGATCTGCTGCGCTTCACTGACCGACTGATGGTCGGCGTTGTGACCACCATCGAACATGAGTGGTTTGAGCGTTTCCCCGGAAACGCCCGCGCGCGCCGCCCGATCCAGGAAAACCTCGTTCTGCCATACCGGACAACGCGCGTCGTTCCGGTTGTAGATGAAAAGTATCCGGGCATCCGGCCGAATGTTCGCCACGTGCTCCGCCGGCGAACCGGCCTTCCATGCCTCGGGATTGTCCCGCGGTAGCCCTCCATAGCGGTTGATGAACATGTCGTGCAGTTCGCTTCTGGCATCGATGATGAAGTGGGCCGGGCTGGCAATCGGTGCGAGAGCGACGATCGTGTCGAGCAGTTCTGGATATTTGGTAGCCAGGAGGAGATTGATGTAGCCCCCGTATGATCCCCCCAGGCCGGCCATCCGGTGAGGGTCGACGTTGTATCGTTGACTGCCCTCTTCAGACTTGAGATACCTGATCACCGCCGCGACGTCCTCGGGCTCCACGACGCCGCTGTGACCGTAGTTGGCATCCCGCCACGCGTTCCCATTGCCGAGCGAACCGCGGTAGACGGGATACACCATCTGACAGCCCAGCCTCAAATATCCCGCGCCGATCGGTTCGTCACCGACTCGAATCCGGGGGCCGCCGTGCGGGACGAAGATGGTCGGATACCCTCCCGGAGGAGGCGGCGTCGACGGTTTGACGATGAGCGCGGGAACGGGACCAGCCGGCCCGTCAACGAAGATCTCCTCATACGTCAGACCCTCCAATCCCGGATCCGGGGGAGGCAATGTCCCACCGTCGTCGGACCCTCGATAACGCCAGTAATGCCTCAACGACCCCCACGAGTACGCCACCCTGCCGTCCGCCTCGACGCGGACCTCATTGATAGTCCCGGGGGGCGTCGGGACCCTTGACAGGGCACCGGTGGAAACCTCGAGCCGATAAAGAACCGTATTGGGGCCGTCGTCGAACGCGAACACCACGTGCCGCCCCGTCGGGTCCCACCGAGCGAGCATGTCGTAATGGTCGATCGCCCAACGATTCGCCAACTCACCCGGAACATCGATCGGCAGACGCGTTTCCTCGCCGGAGGCCACATCCCAGATCAGCAACGACCGGCGACCCCGCTCGTCCTCATACTGCACCAACAGCCGCTCGTCAGCAGTAACCGGCGAGAATTCGATGGGGACGACCTCTTTGCCATAGCCGTGATCCAACACGACGGCCGGATTGTCGCCGGAATCCCCGGACAAGCGGATCACCCGCGTCTGAGGACGCTCCGCATCGGCGTGATAGGAGGATTCCTGGAACGCCACGAACCTCTCATCCGCGGAGAGCGAGCGCACGATCGCGGGCTGGTCCGAATCCCACAGCGATCTGGGGACACCGTCCGGCGAGACCACGACGACCTCGTAATGTTGCGCCCGACTGATACCCGCGACCGTTACGGTGTCCCCCACCGCAATACCCTGCGTGAAGTGCGCCGACGATAAATCGGCCGCCGCAGCGGAAGGGTCGGCGACAGACGTCACCAGATGATCATCGCCAGGAGCGCTGTCGAACGGCTGCTCACGCCACCAGCCCGTCTCACCGCCGACCGGATCGTCGAACCACAGCACCCGGTGACCATCGGGGGAAAGCGCGAAGTAGTTCACCCCGTGCGGCTGATCCGTCAGCCGCGTCATCGTGCCTGCTTGCTTATCCCAGGCATACACCTGCCGACCGAACAAAAACGCCGACCGACCTGGGTTACGTGACGCCGAAGTCAACCAACCAGCCCCAGGTGGCGGCTCCACCCCGTCCGGGCCGGACTCGCCCCGCGGCGGGGCGTCACCGGGCCCGGTCTCCGCAGGGGGCTCGACGTCAGCGGGCCGGCTCCCATCCGCACGACCGTCGCCGGGCTCGCGGTCCGGGTCCTCGCCCTCGGGCTCGCCCGTTCCCGGGCCCCCGGAGCCGTCACGCCCGCCCGAGCCCCCGCGACCACCGGAGGCCGCATCCCCGGCGCCGGACGTCTCCGGTGCCCCACCTCCACTCAAGCGCGGACCAGTCGAAGGCCCGCGCCGCGGGCCTCCACCGGAATCCCCATCGTCCGGGCGGTCAGGCTGGTCGTCGTCCGGGTTCTCGTCTGAACCGGCGTCGGGAGAGCCCGGGTCATCCACCGGCTCATCGCCCGGAATCCCCGCATCGCCCAAAGTCTCGGCGCCGCCCGGGATGTCGCGGTCGGGCACCTCGTCGCCAGGAACTTCGACGTCACCGAGTTCGACCACGGACGACTGGTCCGGCTCGCGCCGATCGAACAGCCGCGGAACCCTCGTTACCGCCGGTTCGTGCCGGGCGAAGTGCACGTCGAACACGCGGCCGGACTTCGGGTCGATCCAGCGGGTCCCGACGGTGCGCCAATCACCGTCCTCGGGTGTCACGTCTATCCGCTTGAACTTTCGCAACAGAAGACTGTCCATCCGGTACTGGACGTCGGCGAGGAAGTCCTTGTCGGACACCTGGACGACGTAGCGCATCGTCACCGGCGTGTCCCGGGCGACGTCCTCCCACGGCCGTTCCGTCGCGCCGAGCGCGATGGCCGCGGCCAGTCTCCGCTTGTAGACCTCGTCGGGCTCGACCGTGGTCCCCCAGCCGGACATCAGCTCACCGCGGCGCTGACCGATGCCGCCGGACGTCAGGGCCAGCCGGATGGCGGGGTCGGCGGCTCTCGCCGCGGCCAGATCCCGATCGGCGTAAGCCGCCGGCTCGTCGGTCAGCTCGGCCTCGCCGTTGGGCGACGGCCACTCGACCACCGCCCGAGCGCCGGAGTCCTCGTCACCGTCCGGGACCTCATCGAGCTGACCCGCGGGATCGGACGGGTGCCACCCGTCCGCCCCGAACCCCTCGACGATTTCCGGAACGTCGGGCACCGGCGCGCCGCGAGCAACCACGTGCAGGTCGAAGGTCGGCCAACCCTGCGTGTGGCGCCAGCGGGCGCTCACGGTGCTGCCATCATCGCCGTCCGGCCACGCCGTCTCCTCGTAGCCCCGCACGATCAGGTGTTCCCTCAACCGTTGGAGGTTCGCCTCGAATCCCTCCGGAGGCAGGTCGACGACGTAGCGCAGCGCCGGCTCCGTGCGGTTGGCGACGTCCTCCCACGGCCGACCCGGATCCGCCGCGTCGAGGGCATCGGCCAACCGTCCCCGATAGGCATCCTGCGCCTCGACCGTGTCATCCCAGCCGGGGACCGGCTCGGCGCCACCGCGGCGCAGGATCGAAATGATCGTCTGGTCATTCTCCCAGGCGGTGACCAGCTTCGCGCCCGCCAGCGCGTTCGGCCCGAGGGCCAGCGTGCGCCGGCCATCCGTCCAGCCGCCGTCGTCCTCGGGCCGGGCGCCGGCGGGCCCGTCCGGGTGAGGCTCGGCCGCCGGCGATCCGTCCGATCCATCCGGTGCGGCATCGGCCAGCCCCGGGATCCACCGCACGAAGTCTCCACGCTCGGCCACGTGGATGTCGAAGACCTCGCCCGCGGCCGGGTCCCGCCAGCGGCTGCCGGTGGTCTCCCAGTCGTCCTCCTCCTGGACCACGTCGATCCGCTCGAACCCGCGCAGGACGAGCTGGTCGGCCAGGTGCTGGACGTCGCCGCCGGGCACACCGACGACGTACGGCTGGATCCGGGGGACGACATCGAGCGAGGCCCCGGGCTCCGCCGTGACCATCGCCTCGGTCGCCCGACCCCGGTAGCTGTCGGGCGACTCCATCGTCTGTTCCCACCCGGGAAGGATCTGCCCGCCGGCATCGCGGATGGCCGCCCGAACCTTCCCATCACGGTGGGCGGCGAGCTGCCTCGCCCGCTCCGCGTACCGGACGGCCTCATCCGGACCGACCAGCTCCGCGATCGCCCGCACCGGTGTGCCGCGCTCGGCGACGTGTAACTCGAATTCGCGGCCGCTCGTGCGATCCCACCACCGGGTGCCGAACGTGGGTACGCCGGTCTCCCGATTGATCGCTGGCACCCGCTCATATCCGAGTCGGCGCAACCGGCCCAGCAACGCGTCGAGGTTGTCGGCGAAGCCCTCGGCGGGCACATCGACGACGTACCGCAGCAGCGGCCCCGACTCCACGCCGATCTCCGACAGCGATCGCCAGGACCCGGCCTTGGTGACCGCCGCCAGGAAACGCTTGCGGTAGGCGTCCAACTGCTCCACCGTCTGTTCCCAGCCGGGCAGCAGCCGCGCTCCCGCATTCAGGATGGCGTGGGTGACCCTTCCATCGACCACACGCGCATCGTCCATCGCCGCATCGGCGTGGGCCTCGTACCCACGCCAGTCGACGAGGTCCGATATCAGCCCGACGGCTTCATCGCGGGCACGGACGTGAATGTCGAACACGCGACCGGTGCGGGGATCGCACAGGCGGCTGACCGGATAATGTTCGCCGCCGTCGGCGGCGCGTACCGGTACCCACTCGTAGCCCCGCTCGATCAGCTGGGTCGACAGCCGCCGAGCGTTGTCATCGAGATGCTCCTCGGGCAGCACGATGACGTACCGCCGGATGGCGGGCGTCCGCGCGACCACGTCCTGCCACCGGGTCTCCGGCCCGGCGCCGTCGATGGCGTCGGCCAACCGGGAGCGGTAGTCGTCCGGGTGCTCCACGACCTCTTCCCAGCCGGGCGCCGGCTCACCGCCGACGGCCCACATGGCCGCCCTGACATCGGAGTCGCCCTCGGCGGCCTCGCGCAGCTCGGCGCCCGCGGCCCTGTCCTGCTCCCCGGTCAGGTGGCTGCGCCCGTCCGTCCACCCCGATTCGGGCACCGGCCCGCCATCGTCGACCAACGACGGGACCGACCACACCACTCGCCCGCGCTCGGCGACATGCACCTCAAACTGGCGCCCGTCCGGCGTGCGCCACAAGGAACCCTCGCTGACCCAATCGCCCGCCGCCCGATGCCCGGGGACCTCCTCGAACCCCCACGACGTCAGGAAGCCGTGCACACCATCGACATCGTCGCCGGCCACGACGTACCGCTGCACCACCCTGATGTCGGGAACGGCCGGCTCTGAGGCCGACTCGGGATCGCGAACCGACTCGGCATCGCCAAGCACCGCCCACCGCCGCAGGTACGCGTCCGCGGTCTCCACCGTCCGCTGCCAGCCCGGCACCGGCTGGGCGCCACCGAGCCCGAGGGCCATCCGGACGTCCTCGTCGAGAGCGGCCGCCCTCCGCAGCTCCGCTGCGGCCAGTGCGGTCTGCTCGCCGTCCAGCTCGAACTCGCCGTCGCGCCAACCCCACTCGCCCACCGACCCGCCGCCGTCGAATCCACCGGCCGGACGCGCCTCGACCAACGACCCGTCCGGCTCGCTCCGGACCTCGACGTAGTCCGGAATCGTCGCCACCGCATCGTCCTGCCAGGCGAGGTGTACGTCGAAGACCTGCCCGGTGTCCGGGTCACGCCATCGGGTCCCGATGCCGGACTGTTCCCCTCGGGGGCGTAGCGCTATCCGTTCGTAGCCGAGCGAGGTCAGGATGCCGGCCAACCGGTGGACGCTGGCGGGGCTGGCTCCCTCAGGGGAATCGACGACGTAGCGGAGGCCCACCCGCGCCTCTTCGAGGACCTCCTCCGGCGACCGCATCGGTGCGGCACGGCGCACTGCCTCGTCCAGCCGCCGCAGGAACACCTCCCGCGGCTCCACCGTTACGCTCCAGCCCGGCTTCAGGCGTAACCCGTGGGATCCGAGGGTCAGCCGGATGGTCTGGTCGACCGTCTCTGCCTGGGTCCGCTTCGTCGCGACGGGGTCCTCGCCGTCGTCGAAAACGCCACCGTCGTCGGCCACGCCATCGCCGCCGGAGTCCCCGCCGCCGGCCGCGTCTGCGCCACCGGCGGGACCGTGCGCGGCCGGATCGTGCCCCGCTGAGTCCTCGGGGGCCGGACCATCCGGATGGGAAGCACCATCGGCCGTGGACTGTTCCGGAGCGCCCTCGCCCTCGGATTCGGATTCAGCCTCGGGGTGGGCATCGCCCTCGGGGTGGGCATCGCCCTCGGGGTGGGCATCGCCCTCGGGGTGGGCATCGCCCTCGGGGTGGGCATCGCCCTCGGGGTGGGCATCGTCCTCGCCCCGCAGCAGCGGCCCGAGGTCCGGGTGGCGCCAGCCGCCGTCCGCGGGCACGCCGCCCGGCTCGCCATCGGGCACGAGCCGCAGCTCGAAAACCTGATTGGTATGCGTGTCGACCCAGAGAGACTCGGTGGAGTACCGGTCCGGCCCCTCGGGGCTTACCGGCTCGAAGCCTCGCTGGGGAAGGGCGTCGACGAACTCCCGAACGTTGTGGTCGAATCGATCCGCCCGCAGCCCGACGACGAACCGCAGCTCCACCCGCGCATCGCGGACCGCACCGATCTCGTCAGGCATCGACCCGGCTGCGGTGATCGCCGCCGCCAGGCGCCGCTTGAACCGGTACCGGGGCTCCACCCGGCCGTTCCAGTCGGGTCGCTCCGGGTCCGGGAGCAGGCGGCCACCGGCATCGGTGACCGCGTCGCCCATCCGGGCATCGGTGAGGTACGCGTGCTCCAGCAGGGTCCCGGCGTAGTCGTTGTCGGTCGGCGACAGCGTCAGCCCGGCCCCGGACCAGCCCGGCGCGCCGACCGGCTCGGACTCGTCGACCAATGTCGGGATCTCGTCCGGCGACGGCTCGTACACGTCGTCGACCAGGTGCACGTCGAAGACCAGGCGGGTCTGCGGGTGGCGCCAACGGGTACCCACCGTGGCCGCGTAGCCCTCCTGGCGCACGGGTATCTCCTCGTACCCCCAGGCACGAAGGTGGGCCCTCATGCCCTCGGCGTCGCCTTCGGAGCCCTCGACCAGCAGGTCGACCACGTATCCGATGCGAATATGCTGCTCCGTCGCGACGTCCTGCCACGGGCGCTCCGGCCCGGCGTCACCTATCGCGTCGGCCAGCCGTCGCCGGAAGTCGTTCAGCGGCTCCACCGGAACGCTCGACTCCAACACCCTCCCGTGGACGCCGAGTGCCGGCGCGAGCTCCGCGTTCAACGCGTGGGCGGCGATCCACCTGCTCCTCGCATGCTCGTCCTGCTCCCCGGTGAGCACGCGCCCGCCGCCGGACCAGCCCGGTGCCGTTCCGGCAACCTCGTCGGCCGGGGCCTCGGCCGCGACCGGGGCTTCGGCCGGAACGTCCGGCTCGGGTCGGGCGTCGTCCAACTCCTGGATCCTGCGCACTTTTCCTTCCGGGGCGAAGTGCACGTCGATGATCTGCCCGGTACCCGACTCTCGTTCCCGCCAGCGGGTGCCGACCGAGTCCCAGTCGCCCTCCACCCGGCGCACCGGAACCTGCTCGAACCCCAGGTTCCTCAGCGCCTGCATGATGCCCTCGACGTTCCACATGAAGGACTGGCGCGGCAGGTCGATGACGTATCGCATGCGGACGTAGGTGTTCTCGGCGACGTCGTCCAACGACTCGTCGTCCCCCGCCGCCTCGATAGCCGCGGCCAACCGCCGCGAGTAGACGTCCCTCGGCTCTATCCTCTGGTTCCAGCCGTCCGCCAGGTGTGGCCTGAACGGGCGGATGCCCCCCATGACCAACTCGTCGATGGCATCGGCGAGGTAGTAGTTGTCGTCGGCGAGCTCCTGGTGCTCGTCGTGCAGTTCACCGCCGTCCGGACCGTCCCATCCGTTCGCCGGTTCGGCGTCCCGGGCCTCCATCCGGGCCCAGAGCTCGTCGTCGCTGAGCTCCGGCTCAGGCTCGTCGGAGAAGTGCTCCATGGGCGGCACGTACTGACCGTGCGCGGAGAGGTACAGGACGACGACCTGGCCGGTGTCCGGGTCACGCCATGGGCCGTCGTAGGGGACGCCGTCCTCGGGCGGGGAGACCCGCTCGTACCCCTGCTCCCTCAGGCCCTTCATGAGCCGCGCGGCGCGGGTGGAGTAATCCTCGGCGGGCAGGCCGACGAAGTGCCGCACGACCACGTCCGACTCGCCGGCGACCGCGCGCCA
Source organism: Rugosimonospora acidiphila (assembly GCF_039543385.1). Classification (NCBI taxonomy): domain Bacteria; kingdom Bacillati; phylum Actinomycetota; class Actinomycetes; order Micromonosporales; family Micromonosporaceae; genus Rugosimonospora; species Rugosimonospora acidiphila. The sequence continues at coordinate 152,252 of NZ_BAABJQ010000011.1, read as the reverse complement.
GTCGCGCCCCGGCTCCGCGGCGATCGCCGCCGCCAACCGCTTCCGGAACTCGTCCGGCGACTCCATCACCTCTTCCCGGCCGGGCAGCAGGTCTCCGCCGGCATCGCGGATCGTCGCGGTGAATCGGGAAGCCGACTCGCCGGCGGTCTCCAGCCGCTCGTCGGCATAGCTGGCCTCGTCGACCGTCAGCGCCAGCCGACCGTGGGACCAGCCCCAACCGCTCGCCGGATCCCCGGCCGGGACCTCACCCTCGGGCCGGTCGGCGTCTCGAGTGGATACGGACTCCCCCTCCGGCCCCTGCCGATCGACATCGATCAGCTCCGGAACGCGGGTCACGAGCTCTCCCCGCCGTCCAAAGTGGAGCTCGAAGACCTGGCCGCTGCCCGGCTCGCGCCAGCGGGTCCCCACCGTCGCCCAGTCGCCCTGCTCGGGGCGTACCGGGACCCATTCGTAGCCCTGCGCGACCAGGTTGCGGATCAGGTGCGGGACCTCCTCGTCGAAGCCCTCGGCGTCGACCCCGACGACGTGCCGGATCCCGACCGTGGTCCGCTCGGCGACATCGGCCAGGGTGCTGTCGTCCCTCGCGTGGAATGCCTCGCGGAAGCGGTCGATGTAGGCCTTCGGCGGCTCCACCGGCGCGTCCCAGCCGGCGTGGAGCGGCTCCAGGCCCAGACCGTCGAGGGTCGAGGCGATGTCCTTCCCGGCCGCCTGCGCACGTGTCGCTATTGCCGCGGCCTCGTCGACGCACGACTGCTCGTCGATCAGCTCCGGGATCTCCACCACCGGCTGCCCACGCCGGACGAAGTGCACATCGAACGGTTCGGTGATGGCGCGCCGCCAGCGAAGGCTCACCGTGGCCGAGTCACCGTCTCCGCGCCGTGACGGCACCACGCGATTCTCCTGCGCGAACAGGCTCTCCACGACGCGCCTGACCTTCGCGTCGAAGTCCTCGGCCGGCAGTTCGACCACGTACTGCCGGCGGACCGGCGTCTCGCCCAGGACGGTCTCCACCGAGGAATGAAACGGCTCCGCGGTGGTGATCGCGTCGAGGAAGCGCTTCCGGTAGCTGTCCGCGTCCTCCACCGTGTCGTCCCAGCCGAACGCCAGGGCCCCGCCGGCCTCGCGAATGGCGGCGATGGTCTGCGCGTCGACGGCGCGAGCGCGCTTGAGCTGGGATTCGATGTGCTTGTCGAGGCCGCGCCAGTCGACCAGGTCCGCCACCCGCGTATCCCCGCCGCGCCGCACCTGGTGGACGTCGAAGACCTGACCCGTCTCGGGATCGCGCCAGCGGGTGCTGGTCACCCCGCGAGCGGAGAGGCTCACCGCGCGCCGGGCCGGTATCACCTCGTACCCCAACCCCACCAGGTATTGGACCAGGCGCAGTTGCTGTTCGCCGGAAGCGTCCTCCTCCGGCGGGTGGACGATGTACCGCTGCGCCACGGGCGTCCGCGCGGCAATGTCCTGCCACCCCGGCCCCGGCTCCGCGTCCTGGACGGCGTCGGCCAACCGGGCCCGGTACTCGTCCGCGGACTCCACCGTGCCCCGCTCGCTGGCGCCCGGCTCCCAGCCAAGGTCCCGGAGATCATCCAAAACCTTGGAGTCCAGCTCGTCGGCGACCGTCACCGCGGCAGCGGCGTGCCTGTCCTGCTCCCCGGTCAGCTCGCGGTGTCCGTCGGACCACCCGGACTCGAGCACCGGCCCGCCGTCACCGAGCAGCTCCGGGACCCACGGCACCGTCCGCCCGCGCTCGACGAAATGCACCTCGATCAGCCGGCCGTCCGCCGCCCACAACGAACCCTCGCTGCCCCAGTCGCCCGTCGCACCGCTGTCCGGCACCTCCGTGAAGCCCCACAGGGCGAAGGCGTTTCGCACCCCGTCGGCCTCGTCGCCGGACACCCCCACCACGTACCGCTGCGCCGCGGCCGGCTCACCGGCGGACTCCTGCGCCGGTTCACCGTCCGGGTGCCGCGTCAGCCGCCGCAGGTACGCGTCGGAGGGTTCCACCGTCCGGCGCCAACCGGGCAGCAACTCCCCGCCGCCAACCCCGATGGCCATCCGCACGTCACGGTCCAGGCCGGTCGCCGCCGCCAACTCCTCGGTGGCGCGCCCGACCCGCCCGGCGGTCAGCGCGGACTCGCCGTCGGACCAACCCCAGTCGCCCGCGGCCCCGCCACCCGTGGCTTCCGGCGTGTGCTCCATTTCCATGTCGGGTGGAAACTCACGAAGGTCTGGGATCCTCTCGACGGATGTTCCACGCCCGATGACATGGACATCGAGGTTCTGGCCGGTCGCCGGGTCGTGCCATCGGCTACCCAGGGTCTTCAAGTCCCCGGGCCCATGCCAGACCGGCGTCACCTCTAGCCGCTTGTACCCCAGCCCGGCCAGATGGTCGTACAGCCGCCGGCCGTAGAGGCGATGGTCCTCGTCGGGCACGGAGACCACGTACCGCTGGCGCACCCGCGCTCCGTCGAGGGCGTGCGGTCCCGGCCGCCCAGGCGCTGTGGCGAGCCGCCGCAGGAGCACCTCCGCCGGCTCCACCGTGGCCTCCCACCCCGGGACCAGGTGCCCGTCGCTGTTCGCGATGGCCGATCGGATGTCTCCGTCGAGCGCCTTCGCGGCGACCAGCTTCGCGCCGAGCGGCCCCTCCTCGCCATCGTCCGAGGTGCCGCCATCACCCGCGGCCCCACCGCCGGAATCCCCGGCGCCGCCGGCATCCCCGCCACCGGCAGGCACCGGGCCACCGCCGGCATCGTCAGCGCCGCCGCCATGGTCACCGGCGCCGCCCGGGTGACCGCCGTCCTGGGGATCCCCACCATCGGGCCGGCCTTCCCCGGCGGGCGGCCCTTCCGGCCCGGGCTCGTCGCGCAGTTCCGGGACCCATGGCACGGATTCTCCACGCCGGGCAAAGTGCACCTCGAAGGTCCGGCCGTCCGGGGTGCGCCACCGGGTACCCGTGGTGTTCCACTCGCCCTCGGCCTGGTCCACGGCCACCTGCTCGTACCCAAAGTCGCCGAGGCGGGTCTTCACCTCCGTCACGCCGGCATCGAAATCCATGCGGGAGACCCAGACGACGTGCCGCACCACGACATCCGTCTGCCGCGCGACGTCCTCCCACGGCCGATCGGGCTCGGCTCCGCGGATCGCGCCGGCCAGCCGCCTCCGGTACACATCGGGGGGCTCCACCGAGCCGCGCCAGCCCGGTGCCGTGCCCGCTCCGCCGAGCCCGGTGGCTATGGTCACGTCCACGTTGAGGCGATAGGCGGCCCTCAGCTGCTCGCGCGCGTAGTCGGCCTGCTCATCCAACGGCCCAAGCGCTCCGAGCGGCCGGTCCGCCACCAAGAACTCGTTGGGAGTGGGTTCACGAAGCTTACCCATCCCGCGCCACGGGACTTGCGAGCCCTCCGGTGCGGGGCGCTCGACCAGTTCGGGGACCTCCGGCACGTGCTGACCGCGCCGCACGAAGTGCACCTCGAAGACGTGGTCGTTCGCCGCCCGCCACCGGGTGCTCACGACGGATTCGTCGCCGGTCGGCTCGATCGGTACCCGCGCGAATTCCCTGGCAACCAGATGGTCCGTCAGATCCTCGACGTTGTCGTCGAAGCGCTCGGCGGGCACCTCGACGACGTGCCGCACGGTCGCCGGGGTCTCGGCGGCGACCTCCTCCCACGGCCGCTCCGGCGCGCCGGCGATCGCTTCGGCCAACCGGCCGCGGTACTCGTCCGGCGACTCCATGGTGAGTTCCCAGCCGGATGCCGGGCGCGCGCCGCCAGCCTCGATGGCGCGCCCGACCTCGGCGTCGGTCTCCTCGGCGCGGCTCAGCTCGAGGACCGCGTGCGCCTCCTGATCGACGGTCAGCCCTCGCCCGTCGCCGGACCGGCCCCAGTCGCCCGACGCGTCCGTAGCGGCGTCGACGGCATCGGCATTGTTGGTGTCGTGCTCCGCGGATTCCGGGGCGACCGGGCGCTCGGCCTCTTTGGGGCTCAGGCGAGGGATTCTCGCCACGGGCTGTCCGTGCGCCGCGTAGTGCACCTCGAACACCTGGGCGGTAAGCCGCTCCCGCCAGAGAGAACTCCTGATCAGCGAGCTACCCGGCTCCTGATCGCTCGGGAGCAGCTCGTACCGCTCCTTCAGGCTCTCTTCCACGCGGACAATGTGATCGTAGAAGCGCACGGGCGGCACGCCGACGACGATTCGCAGGTCGACCCGCGTGCTGTTCACCGCGTCGCGCGCGGTCCACCCCTCACGCGTGCCTGCGAGGTCTGCCAGCCGCCCCTTGTAGGCATCCGGGTCTTCGACCGTCTGCTCCTCCCAGCCTGGAAGCAGATCGGCGCCAGCATCGCGGATCGTGGAGACCGCCTCCGAGGCGGTGTCGCTGGCGAGCCGCCACCTCAGGTCGGCCTCCGTGGCCTCCTCGGGGGTCAGCACCCGCCCGTCACGGGACCAGCCCCAGACCGGCTCGCCCTCCGGCGCCTCGACGGTCCGCGACCGCGGACCGTTCCCTGCGCCCGCGTCGTCGGCGGCGATCAAATGCGGTATCTCGGGGATGGGTCCGTCCGCCGCGACCACATGCACCTCAAAGGCCAGGTCGTTGCGCGGGTCACGCCACAAGCTACTGCTCACCGTCGAGCGGTCGCCGTCGACCGGCCCGGTCGGTACCCACTCGTACCCCGCCGCGACCAGTTGATGGCTCAACCGCTCGGCCTGGTGGTCGAGGCCCTCCCCGGCGGGCATCCGGACGATGTGCCTGAGCACCAGGGGCCCGTCGTCGAGGACGTCTTCCCATGACCGCCACCGGTCGGAGGCGAGCCGCACGGTCAATCGGCCCCGGTAGGCGACCAGTTGGTCCTCGACACCGTCCGGCGCACCGGTGAGCAGCTCACCGCCGCCGCCCTCGACGGTCGACCGGAGCCGTTCGCTGGTCTCGACGGCGCGACGGGTCATGGCGACGCGATGTGCGGTGATGTCCTCGTCGCTGATCAGCTCCGGCAGGTCCGACACCGCCTCTCCGGACCGGACGAAATGCACGTCGAACGTTTCGCCGCTCCGCGGTTCGCGCCAGCGCAGGCTCACCGTCGGCCAGTCACCCGACCGCGGCCGGACCCACACCGACTCGTACTCGTTCGCTTCCAGGTGGGCAGCCATGCGCGCCACCGCGCCATGGAAGTCCTCGGCCGGCAGTTCGGCGACGTACCGGGAGGCCACCCGGGGGGTGGCCCCGACGATGTCCGCCACCGACAGCCACGACGGCTCGGCCCTCGTGATCGCTCCGAGCAGCCGCCCCCGGAGCGCGTCGCCCTGCTCCGCCGGGCGTTCCCAATCCGGGACCAGCTGACCGCCGCCGTCCGAGATGACCGACGCGAACCGCTCGCGGATGGCGGGCAGCTCGTCCAATGTCTCGTCGATGTACGTGCGGTAACCGCGCCAGTCCAGCATGTGCGGCACGTCCGGCGTGGGCTCGCCCTGCTCGACAAGGTGCACGTCGAAGATGTGACCGGTCTCCGGGTCGCCGAAGCGGAAGCTGTTCGAGTCGGGCCAGCTACCCCACTCGGGGCGCGCCGGTACGGTCTCGAACTGCCATGCGGCCAGGTGATGCAGGATCCGCCGAACCTGCGGCTCATAGTCCTCGCCAGGCACACCGATGACGTACCGCAGCCTGACTTCCGTCTCCTCCGCGGCCTCCTGCCACGGCTGCTCCGGACCGGCCTCGGCGATCGCGGTGGCCAATCGGTACCGGTACACATCCGGCGGGTCCATCGTCTCCGAGCCGGGCGCGAGATCCCCCGCGACGCCATAGGCCCTGATGGCCGCGACGACCTCTCGATTCAGCTCGTCGGCTCGCCGAAATTGCTGGCGCGCGTACCGTTCCTGCTCGCGGGTCAGTTCGCGCCCTGCATAGGACCAGCCCGGTTCGTCCGCCGGCGCGTCGCCCAGAACCTCGCCGCCGGGTTCGGGCGTCGCCGACCCGTCCTGCCCGCGCTCGTCGAACAGCTCGGGAAGCCGCTGCGGCGGCTCGCCGGCGCGGGCGAAATGCACGTCGAAGACCTGGCCGCTGCGCGGGTGTCGCCAACGCGTGCCGTCGGTGGGCCAGTCACCGTCCTCGGGGCGTACCGGGATCCAGGTGAGGTGATAGCTGACCAGTTCGTCCTTCAACCGCTGGACATTGGCGTCGAAGCCCTCGGCATCCACAGAGATGACGTAGCGCAGGCGGACGTCGACGTCATCGGCGACCTCTTCCCACGGCCGATCCGGCCCGGCGCCGTTGATAGCGTCCGCCAGCCGCGCCTTGAACTGGCCTGGCTCCACCGCGAATTCACGGTGGGGAAGCACTTCGCCGCCAACGGGTTCGACGACGGCCTCGATCCAGGCGTCGAACCCGGTGAACTCGGCCAGCCGCCGCTCGGCGTACCTGTTCTGCACGCGGGTGAGCCCGAACTCATCCGCGTCAGCCGACCAGCCCAGCCGGCGGACGCCGGCCCGAAGCCACTTGCGCCACGAGCGTGCGGGGTGCGACGGCGAGTCCGAGGCGGCACCGGCATCCTCGGGCTCCTCCGGACGTGTCTCCTCCGGACGTGTCTCCTCCGCCGGTGGCTCCTCCGGGGAATCAGCGCCGCCGGCCGGCGGCGTCCGGCCCTCCGGCTCCGTCCCGTCAGGCCCGAGGTCGTCCGGCCCGAGGTCGTCCGGCCCGAGGTCGTCCGGCCCGAGGTCGTCCGGCCCGAGGTCGTCGATGAGCTCCGGCACCGCCGACACGGGCTCCCCGCCCCGGGCGATGTGCACATCGAAGACCTGGCCATCCGGCAGGCGCCAGCGGGTGCCCACAGTGGACCACTCGCCGTCCACCTGGCGCACCGGACGCCACTCGGCCAACTCCGACAGCAGGCCGGTCAGCTGCTCGACCCGGCCGAGGAAGTCGTCGGCCGGCACCCTGACGACGTACCGCAGGCGGGCGGGGGTATCGCGGGCGACCTGCTCCCACGGCCGCTCCAGCCCGGCGACGTCCAGCCCGGCGAAGTCCAGCGCCGCGACCTCCAGCTCGGCGACGTCCAGCGCCGCGGCCAACCGCCTGAGGTAGACATCCTCCGACTCGAGCGTGGTCTCCCAGCCGGGCACCGGTTCCGCCTCGCCGCTGATGATCGCCAGGCGGATCTCCAGGTCGGTGATGGCAGCCTGGTTCAGGCGCTCACCGGCGGCCGCCTTCTGCTCCTCGAGCAGCTCCCGGCCGCTGTCGGGCGCCTCCCACCGACCCGTCGGCCCGAGGTCGGGGACGTCGCCGGGATGGTCAGGAACGCTACCGTCCGGCCCGACCAGGTACGGCCCGTCCGACCCCGGCTCCTCCGGCTCGACCTCGACCAGGTCGGGAACGTCGAGCGCCCGGGCTCCGCGCTCGACGAAGTACAGGTCGAAGACCTGACCGGAGGCCACCTCACGCCAGCGGGTGCCCTGCGTTCCCGACAGGTCGTCGACCGGGCGCACCGGTACCGGCTCGTACCCGGAGCCGGTCAAATGCTCCACCAGCTGCCGGACGTTGTCGACGAACCCCTCGGGCGGAAGGTCGACGACGTAGCGCATAGCCACGGGCGTCTCCGCGATGACGTCCTGCCACCAATCCTCCTGCCGCGGCCCCTCCTGCCGCGTCCCCTCCTGCCACGACCGCTCCTGCCCGGCGTCGAGAATCGCGCCCGCCACCCGCGCCCGGTACTCCTCGGGCGACTCCATCGCGACCTCCCGGCCGGGCGCCAACTCCGCCCCGCCGGCCTCGATGGCCGCGATCACGCGATGGTTGAGCGCCTCGGCGGCGTCGAGGTTCTCGCGAACGAGCCTTTCCTGCGCGTCCGGCAGTTCGTCACGCCGATCGGGCCAGTCCGAGGGCCGCGCCGCCGAGCCGTCGTCGGCCCCGTCCAAGGGCCCGGCCCCGGCAGGCTCATCCGCGGCATGCACTTCGGTCAGCTCGGGAACCCGGGACACGAGCGTCCCGCGCCGACCGAAATGCACGTCGAAGACCTGACCGTTGCCCGGATCGCGCCAGCGGGTACCGACCGTGTCACCCGGCTCGGCACGCACCGGGACCTGCTGATACCCCAGGTGGGCCAGGTGGTCGATCGTCTCCCGAACCTCGCGGTCGAATTCGTCGGCAGACACCCCGACGACGTGCTGGATCTGGACGCCGTTCTCGCCCACGACGTCGTCCCAGGTCTGGTAGCCCGACGCGGCGGACTCGAACGCGGCGGTCAACCGCTCCTGGTAGTCCCACACCGGTTCCACGGGCCGGTCCCAACCCACGTGCAGCGGGCCGACGCCACGGCGCCGCAGCGCCAAGGCAACCCGCGACGCGGTGCGGGTGGCGCCGCGCACCAGCGACGCGGCGTGCCGGCCGATCTCCTGCTCGCCGACCGGCTCCGGCATCCGCGAGAGGGTTGCGTCGTCCAGGATGAAGTGCACGTCGATGACTTGACCATTGCCGTCGCCGCGCCAACGAGTGCTTACCGTCGGCCCGTCGTCGTTCCGGCCGAGCACCCGTTCCATCAGGTAGTGCTGGCCATGAATGGTCCGTGTGACCCGGTCGAAGACCTCGGCGTAGCCCTCGGCGGGCAGCCGGACGACGTAACGGAGGTGGACGTTGGTCTCGCGAGCGATCTCGGTCAACGCCAAGTACGGCGCGGCCGTCGCGATCGCCTCGCGGAAACGCCGGCGGAAGTCGCCGGGCGACTCCACTGTGGACTCGCCGGGCACCAGCTTCCCGCCGTTATCGCGAATGATCTTGATAATCGTCGAATCGAGGGCGTTCGCGCGCCGCGACAGGAACTCGGCGTAGCTGTCGTACCCGCGCCAATCCGCCAGGTCCGGTGTGCCCCGGGAGCGCCCGTACCGGATCAGGTGCACATCGAAGACCTGCCCGGTGGCGGGGTCGTGCCAGCGCACGCTGACCACGTCGGGCTGGTAGTGATCCTCGTGACGCACCGGGATCCGTTCGTAGCCCTGCCCCTCCAGACGGGCGGCGAGCCGCGCCACCTGGACGGGGATGTCGTCGCCGGACAACTCCACCACGTACCGCAGGCTGACGCGCGTCTCGGCGGCGGCCTCCGACCCGAGTTCGGCTCCGTCGACCGCGTCGGCCACCCGCCTCAGATAGCTGTCCGACGACTCCACCGTCTGCCAGTCGGGCGCGAGCGACGCGCCGCCGTCCAGCAGGGCCCGGGTGAACTCGGCGTCGCTCTCGGCGGCGGCGCGCAGCTCGTCGACGGCGTTCCAGTGCTGCGCTCCGGTCAGCTCGCGCTCGCCGTCGGACCATCCCGACGCGCCGACCGTCGCGCGGCCATCGACCAACCCCGGGATCCATGGCACCCGCCGCTCGGGCTCGGCGAAGTGCACCTCGAACAACCGGCCGTCCGCCGTGCGCCAGACGGTGCCCACGACGCCCACGTCGCCCTCGGTGGCGCGCTCCGGCAGTTCCTCGAATCCCCACGAGGTCAAGGCATCCTTGACTGCCTGGGTCCCGTCGGAGGTCCACACCACGTACCGCTGCACCACACCGATCTCGCTGGCGGCCGGCGCCGCGGACCGCCGCAGGTACGAGTCCGGCGACTCCACCGTCCGGTGCCAGCCCGGCGCCAACTGTCCGCCGCCGACCCCGATGACGATCCGGAGATCGCCATCGAGGGCCGCCGCCTCGCTCAGCTCCGCCAGGGCCGACCGAGTCTGTCCACCGGTGAGCCTGCGCTCGCCATCGGACCAGCCCCATTCGTTGGCCGACCCACCGCCCGAAGCGGCACCCGGATGAGGTTCGGTCACCTCGACGTACGACCCGTCCGGCCCACGCTGATGGATCAGGTCGGGAACCTCGTCGGGTGTGTCCGCTCCGGAATCGACGAGGTGCACGTCGAAGATCTGGTCGGTCTCCGGGTGCCGCCAACGCGTCGCATCGGTGATGAAGCCCTCCTCGGCCTCCTCCACCGGAATCGGCTCGTAGCCCCACGAGGCCAGGTGGTGGTTCAGGAAATCGAGCTCGTGACCGAAGGTCTTTCCGTTGACGCGCACGACGTACCGCATGATCACGCGCGTCTCGTCGACAACCTCCTCCGGCGACAGCCTCCGTGCGGCGTCCTCGATCGCCGCTGCCAGCCGCCGCCGGTACACGTCCTCCGGCTCGACCGTCGTCTCCCAGCCCCGCGTCAGGCGGGCAATGGGAGCGAGAGCCGCCCGGACCTCGCCATCGAGCGCGGCGGCGGCATCCAGCTTCGCGGTGGCCCGGCCCTCCCAATCACCGCCGGGCGCCTCACCACCGGCCACACCGCCGCCATCGGAATCCCCACCACCGGCCGAACCCCCGTCGGAGGCGGGCAGCCCGTCGTGCGCTTCCGGCGCGCCATCACCGGGCGCGGCGTTGCCCGGGCCCGCATCACGCGAACTCGCATCGCCCGAACCCGCATCGCCCGAACCAGCATCGCCCGAACCGGCATCGCCGTGCGCCGGGCGCGGCCTCGTCGCGACGGCTCCATCACCCGTCGCCCCGTCACGCGTCCCCCCGTCACGCGTCGCCCCGCCGAGCGTCCGGGTGAAGCCCCGCTCAACCGCCGCGCCGACCAGGTTCCGGCCCAGTTCGTCGTGGGCCTCGGCGCGGCCGTCCCGCTCCACGGCCGGACCCTCGCCGGACGAGTCCCGAGCATCCGGGGGCACGGGACCCGAATCATTCCGAGTCCCCGGCTGCCCGCCCGGCGGCTCATCCGGATGTGGTTCGTCCGCGTAGTCGCCCGCCGCCGCCGAACCTCGATCGCTCCTGTTGTTCGGAGCGGACGGGGTGGACGGGCCGCGTTCGGAACCATCCGCACCGCCCGTCGGCCGCAGTCCGTCCGGCTCGGGGCCGTTACGCTCCGGGCCGCGTGGGGCCGGCCCATCCGGGCCGCGTTCGTCGAAGAGCTCCGGCACCGCCGACACGGATTCCCCACGCCGGGCAAGGTGCACATCGAAGACCTGGCCGTCCGGCAGGCGCCAGCGGGTACCGACGGTGGGCCACTCGCCATCCTCCTGGCGTACCGGGACCTTCTCGTACCCAAGCTCCGTCAGCCAGTTGCCCAGTCGCTCCAGCCGGCCGAGGAGACGGTCGGCTGGCGCGCTGACGACATACCGCAGGCGAGGCCGGGTTTCGCCGCCCTCCAGTCCCGACGCGGCGGCATCCGGCCCCGCCGCCAACCGCCGCCAATAGACATCCTCCGGCTCGACCGTGGTCTCCCAGCCGGGCACCGGCTCCGTCTCGACCCCCGCGATCGCCAGGGTGAGCTCCAGGTCGGCGAGGGCGGCTCGGTCCAGATTCCCAGCGGCGACCGCCTTCTCCTGCCCCGTCAACTCCCGGTCGCTCTCGGGCGCCTCCCACCGACCCACCGGCCCGTGCTCAGCGACCTCGATCAGGTCTGGAACCCGGGTCACCTGAGATCCCCGCGTGACGACGTGCACATCGAAGACCTGGCCGGATTCCGCGTCACGCCAGCGGGTACCCATCATGGTCGAGACCCCGTCGGCGGGGCGCACCGGTACCAGTTCATACCCGGAACGGCTCAGGTGCGCCACCAGGCGATCGAGGTTGTCGGCGAACCGCTCGGCCGGCAGGTCGACGACGTAGCGCAGCGCCACGGGCGTCCGCGCGACGATGTCCTCCCTGGACCCGTCGAGGCCGGCGTCGAGAGTCTCGGCGTCCACCCGGGCCTGATAATCCTCGGGCGACTCCACCGCGTCGTCCCAGCCGGGCATCAAACGCGCCCCGCCGGCATCGAGGGCCGAGGTCACGCGGCGGTTCACCGCCTCGACGGCGTCAAGCTTGTCGCGAACGACCCCCTCCCGCTCGGCCTGCGGTTCGTCGGGCCGATCGGGCCAGTCCGAGAGGCGCGCCGGCGAGCCGCTCTCCGTCCCGCCCCGGTGCTCGAACCCGGTCGACCCGCTGGGCCCGTGCTCCTCGAACAGCAACGGAACCCGGGACACGACCGACCCGCGGCGGCCAAAGTGCACGTCGAAGACCTGGCCGGTAGCCGGATCACGCCAGCGGGTACCGGCCGTGAGCCCGTCACCCGGCTCGGCGTCCACGGGGATCCACTCGTACCCGAGGCCGGCGAGGTGTTCAACGACCGCATCCAACTCGCGGTCGAACCCGTCGGCGGACAGCCCGACCACATGGCGAACCTCGACGGCGTTCGCACCGACGATGTCATCCCAGGTCTGATGCGGCCCGGCGTGGTCGAACGCCATGGTCAGTCGCGCCTGGAAGGCGTCCAGCGACTCCACCGGCCGGTCCCAGCCAACGTGCAGCGGGCCGGCGCCCCCGCGCCGCAGCGCCGCGGCAACCCGCGAGGCGGTGCGGCTGGCCCCGCGTACCAGCGACTCGGCGTGCCGGTCGATCTCCCATCGGCTGACCAACTCCGGTGTCCGCGACAGCGACTCGCCGGGCCGGACGAAGTGCACCTCGATGAGCTGACCGTTATCCGTGTCGCGCCAACGAGCGCTCAGCGCGGCGCGATCGCCGTCCCGGCCGAACGCCTGCTCCCGCTGGTAACGCAGGCCCTCCATGCCGCGCGTGATCCGGTCGACGACCTCGGCGCCGCCCTCGGCGGGCAGCCTGACGACATACCGCAGGTGGACGTTGGTCTCCCGGGCGACCTGGCTCAGCCCCCAGTGCGACGGGGCCTTCGTGGTCGCCCGCAAGAACCGCCGACGGAAACCATCCGACGTCTCTGCCATGCGTTCACCAGGCACCACGTCCCCACCACTGTCGCGGATGAACTGGACGATCGTCGGATCGGTGACGAACGCCCGCCGCCACAGGGAGTCGGCATACCGCTCGTACCCGCGCCAGTCGACCAGATCCGCGGCCTGGCCTTGGTAATCCTCCCGACCGATCGGCCTCCACGCTGAACGGTGGTTCCTCGGCGGGATGTGGTGCACATCGAAGAGCTGGCCGGTCTCGGGGTCGTGCCAGCGCATACTGATGACGTCGGGCTGGTGCTCCTCCTGGCGTACCGGGATCAGCTCGTACCCCTGCTCGCGCAGGTGCTCGGTCAGTCGCGCCAGCTGGCCGCGCACATCCTCGCGGGGCAGGTCCAGCAGGTACCGCAGGCGGACGTGCGTCTCGTCGGCGGCGGCCTCCCATCCCTGGGTAGCCTCATCGACCGCGTCGGCCAACCGCCCCAGGTAGCCGTCCGGCGACTCCACCGTGCGCCACTCGGGCACGAGTGATCCGCCGCCGTCCCGCAGCGCGGTGGTGAACTCCGAGTCGCTCTCGGCGGCGGCGCGCAGCTCGTCAATCGCGTGCCTGTGCTGCGCCCCGGTCAGCTCGTGAGCGCCATCGGACCACCCCGACTCGCCGACGATCCCGCCGTGGATCAGCCCCGGAACCTCCGGTACCACCCGCCCGTGCTCGGCGAAGTGCACCTCGAACAGCCGGCCGCCCGCACCGCGCCACAACGTACTCTCGACACCCGCCACACCCTCGGTGCGGCGCTCCGGCACCTCCTCGAGTCCCCACGAGACCAGAGATTCCTTGACCCCCTCGGCTCCGTCGGACACCCACACCACGTACCGGTGCGTCACTTCGAGCTCGCCGGCGTACCGCTGCTGAAGGATCCCCGACTCCTCGGGAGGGTGCGCCGCGCGTCGCCGCAGGTATGAGTCCGGTGACTCCACCGTCCGGTGCCAACCCAGCACCAACTCGCCGCCGCCGACCGCGATGGCCGTCCTCAACTCGCCATCGGTGAAGGCCGCATCCCACACCTGCGCATGGGCGAGGGATACGTCTTCGCCGGCCACCCTCAACTCGCCATCCGACCAGCCCCACTCGACGACCCGTCCGCCACCCGAAGCGCGGTCCTGACGGAGTTCGGTCACCTCGACGTACGACCCGTCCGGTCCACGCTGATCGATCAGATTGGGAACCTCCTCGGGTATGGGGAGACCGGTGACGGGATCCGGGTCATCGTCGGACGCGCGGGGATCGGGATCGACGAGGTGCACATCGAAGACTTGGTCGGTCGCCGGATCCCGCCAACGGGTGGATTCGACGAATCCGCTTCCTCGGGTGCGTCTGACCGGTACCGGCTCGTAGCCCAGGGACATGAGGTGTCCGCGCAGGGAGTCGAGCCCCCGGTCCGGGACCTTCCCGCTCAAGCGCACGACATATCGCAGGATCACGCGCGGATCGGTGACGATCTGCTGCGGCGACCGCTCCGATACGTCATCACCGACCACGCCGGCCAGCCGTCGCCGGTACACGTCGTCCGGCTCTACGGTCGTCTCCCAGCCCCGCATCGGGCGGGCGATGGGAGCGAGGGCGGCCCGGACCCGGCCATCGAGCTCGGCGGCGGCGTCCAGCTTCGCGGTAGCGCGACCCTCCCAATCACCGTCCGGCACGTCGCCACCGGACACTCCACCATCGGAGTCCCCACCATCGGCCGAACCCTCGCCACCGGCGGCCGGGAAGCCGTCGTCCGCAGCCGGAGCATCGTCGCCGCGCGGCCCGCGATCGGGGCCATCCGCACCGCCGTCCCGCTCCGGCCCGCCCGACTCCGGCCCGCCCGACTCCGGCCCGTCCGGGGACGGCCCATCGGGTCCGCGGTCGTCGGGTCCGCGGTCGTCTGGGCCGCGGTCGTCTGGGCCGCGGTCGTCTGGGCCGCGGTCGTCTGGGCCGCGGTCGTCTGGGCCCCGCTCGTCGAAGAGCTCCGGCACCTCCGACACGGTCTCTCCGTGCCGGGCAATATGCAGATCGAAGACGTGACCGTCCGGCAGTCTCCACCGGGTGCCCACGGTGGACCACTGGCCATCCGCCTGGCGCACCGGGATCCACTCGTACCCCAGCCGCGTCAGCGAGCCATTGAGCTGATCCACCCTCAACAGGAATTCGTCGGCCGGCAGGCTGACAACCTGCCGCAGCCGCGGCGGGGTTTGGGCGGCGACCTCCTCCCACGGCCGATCCGGCTCGGCGACATTCAGCGTCGCGGCCAACCGTCTCAGGTACACATCCCCCGGCTCGAGCGTGGTCTCCCAACCGGGCACCGGCTCCGCCCCACCGTCGATGACCGCCAGGCCGATCTCCACGTCGGGAAGGGTGGCCCGGGTCCAGGCCTCACCGGCTACTGCCGTCTCCTCCTCGGTCGGCCTCCGGTCGCTCTCCGGCGCCGTCCACCGACCCACCGGCCCACGAGCATCGGCCCCGCTCGCGATCAGGTCTGGAATCTCGGGTACATGGGAGCCGCGCCTGACCATGTACACATCGAAAACCTGGCCCGTCCCCGGCACCCGCCAGCGGGTGCCCGTCATCGATAGGCCCTCGACGGGATGCACCGGCACCGATTGGTACCCGAGGCCGGTCAGGTATTCGCTCAGGCGATCGACGCTGTCGGTGAACTCGTCGGGCGGCAGCTCGACAACATAGCGCAGCGCCACGAGCGTCCGCTCGACGACGCTTATCCACCACTGCTCCGGACCCGCGTCGAGGACCGCGCCCGCCACCCGCGTCCGATACTCCTCGGGCGGCTCCATCGTGGCCTCCCGGCCGGGCGCCAACTCCACCTCCGCGGCCTCAAGGGCCGAGGTCACGCGGTGATCCAACGCCTCCGCCGCGTGGAGCATCCCGCGAGTGGCCGCGTCCGCTCCGGTCAGCAACTCCTCGCGCCGATCCCGCCAGTCCGAGGGGAGGGCCGACGAGTCGCCCTCTGTCCCGCCCCGGGGCAACCCGTCCGGCCCACGTTCGTCGGTGAGCACCGGAACCCGCGACTCGAACGTCCCGCGCCGACCAAAGTGCACGTCGAAGATCTCGCGGGTCTCCGGATCGCGCCAGCGGGTGCCGACCGTGTGCCAACCCGGCTGAGGGCGTACCGCTATCCGCTCGTACCCGAGGCCGGCCAGGAACTCGACCGTCTCCCGCAGTTCGCGCTCGAACCCGTCGGCGGGCAACCCTACGACGTGCCGCATCCCGATGGCGTACTCGCGAACGAGGTCATCCCAGGTCTCATCCTCGTCGGCGAGATGGAACGCCATGGTCAGCCGGTCCTGGAAGCTCTTCAGTGGTTCCACCGGCCGGTCCCAGCCCACGTGCAGCGGTCCCACACCACGGCGTTTCAGCGCCAGGGCGACCCGCGAAGCGGTGCGGTTGGCCCGGCGGGCCAACGATTCGGCGTACCCGCTGACCCGCTCCTGACCGACAAGCTCCGGTGGCGCCGAGACGGGCTCGCCCGGCCGGACGAAGTGCAGATCGACGATCTGGCCGCTGTGCGGGCCGCGCCAACGCATACCCGGTGGCTGCGGGTCGCCGTCCCGGCCGCGCACCCGCTCGGGGTCGTAGTACAGGTCGTCCATGCCGCGCGTGATCTGGTCGACGACCTCGGCGTGGCCCTCGGCGGGCAGCCTGATGACGTACCGCAGGTGGGCGCTGGTCTCATGGCCGACGTTGGCCAATGGCACGGACAGCGGGGTCGCCGCGAGCGCCTCGCGGAAATGCTGGCGGAACTCGTCCGGCGACTTGGCCATGGGCTCGCCGGGCACCAGTTCCCCGCCGCTGTCATTGATGATCCGAACGATCGCCGGATCGACGGCGGTCGCGCGCCGCAGCAGCGCGTCCGCGTACCCGTCGTATGCCCGCCAGTCGACCAGGTCCGGTGCTTCCAGGGCGCGTCCGGGTTCGACGTAGTGCACATCGAAGATCTGACCGGTCTCGGAGTCATACCAGCGCGTGCTGACGATGTCGGACCGGCCGTCCTCCTTGTGGCGCGTCGGGATCAGCTCGTACCCCTGCTCCCACAGGGACTCGTACAACCGCGCCGCATGGTCGTCAGCGGCGGTCGCTGGCCTCTCCAGCAGATACCGCAGACTCACACGCGTCTGACCGGCGGGGGCCTCCCACTCCTCCCCAGCACCGTCGACCGCGTCGGCCAACCGCCCCAGGTAGTCGTCGGACAACTCCACCCTGCCGTACCAATCGGGAAGGAGCGTCCCGCCGGCAGCCTCAAGGCCGCGGGCGAACTCCACATCGCTGTCGGCGGCGTGGCGCATCTCGTCGACGGCGTACCGGTGCTGCGCCCCGGTCAGCTCACGCTCGCCCTCCGACCACCCCGACTCGCCGACCGCCCTGCCGTCGAGCAGTCCACGAACCCACGGCACCCGCTGCCCGGGCTCGGCGAGGTGCACCTCGAACAACTGGCCGTCCGTCGTGCGCCACGCGGTGCCCTCGACACCCGCCTCACCCTCGGCGGCTAGCTCCGGTACCTCCTCGAACCCCCACGACGTCAGGGCATCCTTGACCCCCTGGGCCCCGTCCGACGCCCACACCACGTACCGCTGCGTCGCAGCGAGCTCGCTGGCGTCCGGCTCCCCCGCGCTCGCCGAGTCATCGTGAAGGCGCGCCGCGAGCCGCGGCAGATAGGAGTCCCGCGGCTCCACCGCCCGATGCCAACCCGGCGCCACCTGCCCGCCGCCGACCCCGATGGCCATCCGCACATCCGGATCGAGGACTTCCGCGTCCCCCAGCCTCGCATCAGCGAACTGGATCTCGTCGCCGCCCAGCCGCGAACTGCCATCGGACCAGCCCCACTCGGCCACCCAACCGCCACCCGAGCCGCGATCCGGGCGGGACTCGGTCGCCTCGACGTGCGGCCCGTCCGTCCCACGCTGATCGGCCAGGTACGAAGGGCGCTGCGACCCGTCTGGCCCACGCGGATCGATCAGGTTAGGAACGCGATCGACCTTGACATGCGGGGCGGCCAGATGCACGTCGAAGATGTCACCGGTATCCGAGTCGATCCAGCGTGTCGAGTGGGCGATGCCGTAATACGGGTCGGCCGGCGTTACCGGGACTTCCTCATAGCCCCGGGAGGTCAGGTGCTGGCGCAGATAGTCGAGGTCGTGGCCGGCCGTCTCTGGGCGGACGCGCACGACATACCGCATGAGCACCCGGATCTCGTCGACGACTCCTTCCGGTGACCGCCGCGACTGGGCCTCGCGGATCTTCACGTCCAGCCGCTGCCGGTACTGCTCCTCCGGCTCGACCGTCATCTCCCAGCCCCGCACCGGACGGGCGATCGGAGACAGGTCCGCCCGAACCCGACGATCCAGCGCGGCGGCGGCGATCAGCTTCGCGGTGGCCCGGTCCTCCCAATCACCACCCGGCGCATCACCACCGAACACACCACCACCGTGCGAATCCCCACCACCGGCCGAGCCCCCGTCCGCCCCCGGGAAACCATCGCCCGCCCCCGACTCCCCATCGCTGGACGCGGCACCACGCGAACCGGCATCGCCCGATCGACCCCGGCCCTCCGAACCCGCCGGGCCTCGGTCGGCAGCGGCCTCCGGTGCCGTCGAACCTGGGTCGCCGGAACCGTCCGGGGCCGTCGGGTTCCCTCCGCTCCTGGAGTCGTCGTCGGGGGCAGGGGTTGTCGGTGTCCCGCCGTCGGGGTCGTCCGCGCCACCGTCCGGCTCGGAGGGCCACACGAAATCCGGCCCGGGCTCGTCGACCTCGACCAGTTCGGGAATCGCTTCTACATGCTCGCCGAGCCGGGCGACGTGAACGTCGATGATCTCAAAGGTCTCTGGGTGGTACCAGCGGCTGCTGATGATCCGAGGATCGGGCTCCGCGTGCCGCACCGGTATCGGTTCGTACGTCCGACCCAGGCCCTCCATGAGGTCGGCGACCTTGCCGTCGAAGCCTTCGGGGAACAGGCCGATGAAGTGCTCCACGCGTGGCGCCGTGTGCTGGGCGACGAGCGGCCAGGCGAGATCCGACCGGTCCTTCTCGATCGCCTCGGCCAACCGCGCCCGATAGTGGTCTGGCGGCTCCACGCGCTCGGACCACCCGGGCAGTACCTCGCCGCCGACCTCTCGGGCGGCCGCCATGACGTCGGCCCCGGCGCGGGGAGCCTCGCGCAGCCGCCGGCCGGCGTACGCGCGCTGGTCCTCGGTCAGCACATGACGGCCGTCGGTCCAGCCCAGGTCGTGCGCTGGCGAAGCGCCCGGGTCCTCACCATTGTCGGACCCGGCTTCGGGCTCTTCCTGCGGCGCGGGCTCCTCGGTCAGCCTTGGCAGCGTCTCGACGTGCTCACCGGCCGCGACGACGTGTACCTCGACGATCTGGCCGGTCTCCGGGTCGAGCCAGGCGGTCCCCACGGAGGGCCCGTCGCCGTCTTGCTGGCGCACCGGGATCCGCTCGTAGTTCGCCTCGGTCAGGTCGCGCACCAGCCGATCGAACTGCGCGTCGAAGTGCTCACCGGGCACCTCGACGAGATACCACGGCCCGGGGGGCGTCAGAGCGCCGACCTGCTCCAGCGAGCCTTCCGGCCCAGCCACGACGAGTGCGGCGCCCAACCGGTACTGGTATGATTCCGCCGGTTCGACTCCAACCCGCTCGTCCAGGTGCCGATCGCCGAGCCGCAGGATCCGCTCGATCTTCGCGCCGGTCTTGGCGGCCAGCCGGGTCATCTCCCGGGCGTACGCGTCATACTCGTGCGGGTCGACCAACTCGGGGACCACGGACAGTCCCTCGGATAGCGCGCCGACGTGCACGTCGAAGGTCAGCCCCGATCCAACGTCCCTCCAACGGGTACCTACGGTGGTCCAGTCTTCGCCGGTTCTCGGGCGCACCGGAATCGAGCGGTATTTCGAGTTGAGGTGGTCGTACAGGCGCTCGTAGTCGCGGTCGAAGTTCTCGGGATTCAGCCGGACGACGTACCTCAGGGCGGGTGTGGAGCGGGCGATGTCATCGATCGTCCGCTCGGGCAAGGACTTCGTCAGCGCCGCGCGGAACCTGTCCACGAAACCGCCCGTGTCCGGGTGGACCCGCCAGCCGTGATATTCGGTGCCGCCGCCTCGACGAATCTCCTCGGCGATGCCCGGCCCGAGCCGGCTCGCTTCCTCCACCTGATGCTCGGCGTACCTGTTCGCCTCGTGCCAGTCGGCCAGTGTCGGCACCCACGACGGCTCCTCCCATGGCGGAGCGAGGTGCAGATCGGTGACCTGTCCGGTGCGCGGGTCGCGAACCCGGACGCGGATGGCGCCCCCCGGGTCGCGGAACCTTATCCGCGCCGGCACCCGCTCGTACCCCTGATCGATCAGCCGCCCGATGAGGTTGCGGGCGTCGTCCTCGAAGCTCTCGCCCTCCACCCTGACGACATGCCGCACTTGCACCGGGCTCTCGTCGGCGATGGTCTTCCACGACCGCCGGAATTCCGGGACAGCATCGATGCTCGATGCCAGATCCCTCTTGTAGCTGTCCGGTGTCTGTATCCCGTCGGGACGGTCCCACGGGAGATCCTCGCCCAGTTTTCCGCCGAGATCGCGGATCGCCGAGGCTAGCCGCGCGTCGCTCTCGGCGGCGGAGGCCAGAATCTCGTCAGCACGGGCGTTCTGCGGAACGGTCAGCGTGACCTGACCGTCGGACCAGCCCGAACTGGCGGGCCCGTCACCGACCTCGGTCAGGCCCGGAAGCGTCCACACCGAGTCCCCGTTGGTGAGATACACGTCGAAGACCTGGTCGGTCGGCCGATCGCGGAAACGCAGGCCGGTGATGCCGCCACCCTCCACTGGGTGTACCGCCACCGGTTGGAAGCCCCGCTTGATCAGGTGGTTCGTCATGTCCTCCGCGGAGCCGTCGATGTGAACGACGTAGCGCAGGGTCACCTTGGTCTCGTTCGCCACCTCCTCGACCGACCGCCCCGACTCCGCCTCATGGACCGCCCCGGCCAGGCGCTTCGCGTACACCCACGGGGGCTCCATCTCGTTTGTCCAGCCGTCCGGCCATCCCGGAACCCGGATCAGCCTCCCATCGCCGGCCTCGATGGAGGCGACGATCCAGCCATTGGTGTCGCGCGCGCTCTCCCACATCCGCTTGGCCGGGTCGTGCAATTCGTCGGGCAGCCCGATGCCGCCGTCGAACTCGCCCGGGACGCCCGGTCGCCCGGCGCGCGGGTCGGTCCCACCGCCCAACGCCAGCGGTCCGGACGGATCACCCGGCCGATCGATATCGATCAGATCCGGAACGCCGGAGACCGAGTCTCTCGTGGTGAAGTGCACGTCGAGGATGTCGCCGGTGTTCCGATCCCGCCATCGGCTACCTTGCGTCGGCCAGTGGCCCTCGGGTTGGCGTACGGGTATCTCCTCGAACCGCATACCCAACTGGATCTTCATGAGCTCGACTTCGTCGTCGAAACGCTCGGCGGGCAGCCGGACGACGTAGCGCGGACGGGGCTGCGTCCGCTCGGCGATATCCGCGCGTCGCTGTCCCGGATAGGAATAGGTATTGTTCAGGGCCTCGGCCAGGCGTGCCCTGTAGTGGCGGCCCCACGGCGTGTGCCTCGGTTCGGCGCCGTAGGGCGTGTCGGTCTCGTGGCCCCAGCCGGGAAGCAGCTCCCGACCGGCGTTCTGGACCGTTACGCGGAGCAAGCCGTCGGTGCCGGCGAACAGGGCCAGCCTTCTATCCGCGTAGGCGTTCCAATCGTCGGGCAGTTCGTCGGCCGGCCCGCGCCAGTCACCGGCGAATCCGCCGCCCGGAGCCTCGGCGAAAATGGGCACTGGTGACTCGTCCAGCCGGGGTGCGGCCTCGGACGGATCGGGGATCTGCCACACCTGCTCCCCTATTTGGCCGATGTGCAGGGAGAAGTACTCATCGAAGACCGGGTCGCGCCATCGACTGCTGGCAATGGATGAATCGGCCGTGGACGAAACCTCGATCCGCTGGTACCCCTTGCCGGCCATGTGGCGCAGCAGGCGGTCGACGTTGTCGTCGAAGCCCTCCGCCGGCACGCCGACGACATGCCGCAGGGTCACCCGCGTCCGGGCCGCGATGTGCTGCCACGCCCAGGCCTTCCCGGCCCGGTCGATGTTGCCCGCCAACCGCCACTTGTACATCACCGTCGGCTCGACCGTGGTCTCCCAGCCCAGAAGCGGCCTCGCACCGCCCATGACGAGATCGGCGGCGATCCGCCCGCTATGCCGGGCCGCGTTCTCCACGGTCTCAACGGCGAAGGTGTTCCATTCCTTGGTCAGCTGCGGCGGATCATCGGGAGCCCGCCACCGTTCGCGACCGAGATGCCGGGCGAGCCATCCACGTACCGTGTGCGCACGCTGGATAGCCGCGACCTCCGCGGGACTCTGCTGATACGGCGGCACCGCAAGCTCGGGCAGCTTGGCGCCATCCGCGTCGCCCTCGGTGCCGCCGTCCTCAGCGCTGCCGTCCCCAGCCTTGGGAGCGTCTTCGACCTGGATCAGGTCGGGGAGCCGCGGCACGGGCTGCTCGCCGCCCTCGGTCACCCGGACGAAGTACACATCGAACTCGTCACGACTCGGTCCGTCGCGCCAGCGGAAAGCCCGCAGCGACGAGTCGGGCTCCGGCAGGCGCACCGTCCGCTGTTCGAAACTCCACCCGTTCAGGTGGGCTACCATGCGATCGACATCGGCGTCGAAGGTCTCGTCGGGCACGGCGATGACATGGCGCGCGCGGACCGGCGTCCGGCCGGCGACCTCTCTCCACTTGTCCGGGTCGGCCCTCCTGATGGCCGCCGACAACCGCCTGTTGTAGTCGCGCAGCGGCTCCAGGGAACGATCCTCGGTCCCGGGAAGCGATTCCAGCTCTCGATCGTTCTTGCTGATCGCGAAGCGAACCCAGTCATCGGTCGCCGTGGCGCTGTCCCACCGGTCCTTCGCGTACGCGATCTGCTCGTCGGTCAGCCCGAACCTGCCATCGGACCAGCCTTGGCGCTCCGCATCGAACTCGACGAGATTCTCGTTGTCGGCCGACAGGCGCGTCCGCGGCCCCTTGGCCTCGACCGGTTCCGGCGAGCCCAGCGGATCCGTCGACACCGCAGGCTCGGGCAGCTTGCGGCCATCCGCGTCGCCCTCGGTGCCGCCGTCCTCGGTGCCGCCGGCCCCGGCCGCGCCATCCTCAGCCCTGGAAGCGTCTTCGGCCTCGATCAGGTCCGGGAGCCGCGGCACGGACTGCTCACCGCCCTCGGTCACCCGGACGAAGTACACGTCGAACTCGTCACGGGTCGGCGTGTCGCGCCAGCGGTAGGCCCGCAACGACGGGTCGGGCTCCGGCAGCCGCACCGTTCGCTGCTCGAACCTCCACCCGTTCAGGTGGGCGACCATGCGATCGACATCGGCGTCGAAGGTCTCCTCGGGCACGGCGATGACGTGACGCGCCCGGACCGGCGTCCGACTGGCGATCGACTTCCACTTGTCCGGGTCGGCTCCCTTGATGGCCGCCGACAACCGTTTCTTGTAGTCGCGCAGCGATTCCTGGGTACGATGCTCGGTCCCGGGTAGCGGTCCTAGCTCTCGATCGTTCTTGCCGATCGCGAGGCGAACCCAATCATCGGTCGCCTTGGCGCTGTTCCACCGCTTCTCGGCGTATGCGATCTGGTCGTCGCTCAGCCCGTACCTGCCATCGGACCAGCGTTGGCCATCGAACTCGTTGTCGCTCTCGTCGGCGCTCGGCTCGGGCGACTCGTGCGAACCCCGTTCCTCGAGCTCGACCGGTTCCGGGATCGCCGACACTTTCTCGTCGCCCCGGACGAAGTGCACATCGAATTCCTGCTCGAGCTCCGGGTAGCTCCAACGGGTACTCCAGATCGGCGAATCACCCTCGGGCTCGCGCACCCGGATCTGGTCGAACCCGCCGTGCACGGCGAGTTCGATCTCCATGCGACGGACGTTGTCCGTGAAGTCCTCCGCGGGCAGCCGGACGACGTACCGCAGTCGGGAAGGCGGTGGCTCATGCTCGACTGAATTGAGGCCTGAGAACCGCTCCAACAAGTTCGGACCGCGTCGGAAATTCGTACGCCACCCGTACGCCTGCGGCGACTCGACCGTGTAGGCCTCGGACTCCGGAAGCAGCTCCATCATGTGGCTGGACTGGATGACCAGGCGAACCCAACTGTCGGTGCCGCCCGAGCTCGCCACCACCCGTCTCGCATCCCGCATCATGCCTCGGGGCAACCGGGAGTCCTTATCAGCGGGGTCGCCCCACTCGCCGACCCGACCGCCACCGCGGAAAGTGCTGCGGGGATTCCGCACGGGCTTCCCGTCCGGCTCGACCTCGACCAGGTCGGGAACCCTCAGCACGAAGTCTCCTCGGCGGGCGAAGTGTAGGTCGAACGTCTGGCCGTCCCTGCCGATCCAGCGAGTGCTCACGATGGAGGAGTCGTCCACGGCGCGCACCGATACCCGCGTGTACCCGAAGGTCCACAGCTTCGTCTCGATACCGTGGGTCGCTTCGTCGAACCCGTCGGCGGGCACGCCGACGACGAATCGCACGGCTTTCCGCGTGCGCAGGGCACCCTCGTTCCACGGCCGCCCCGGCTCGGCATTCTTGATCGACTCGACCAACCTGTCCCGGAACGCCCGCTCCGGCTCCACCGTCGCGGTCCAGTCCGGAAGCAGTCCGGCACCATGCATTGCCGTGGCGAGGACCACCTCACCCAGCGCATCGGCGGCGGAGAAGGGACCAAGCATCTCGACCATGTAGTCGACGAAAGCGTTCTGTTCGGCGGTCAGCTCGCGATCGTGAAGGCCCCACCATTGGGGAGCGTTCGATCTCGCGCGGGCCCGGAGCATGGCAGCGAAGCCCCGCGGGTTCCTCGCGACCTCGATCTCGGTGGATGCCGGCGGGTTGGCCGACTCTGGCTCCGGCGCCGGTTCGCTTGGCAACGCCTCCACTTCCGCGCCACGGCCGACGAGACCATGCTCCTCGCCTGCACGCGGCGAGTCGCCGTCTGACCCCCCCGGCTCGCCGTCCGGCACCCCCGGTTGGTCGTCCGGCACCCCCGGTTTGTCGTCCGGCACCCCCGGTTCGCCGATCGACCCCTCGGGCTCGCCGACCGACGCGCTCGGCGAGCCATCCTCGGCGCCACGACCGGCGGACCCGCGCCCCTGGCCGGCACGCGGCGAGTCGGCGTGTGACGCCTCCGGCTCGCCGTCCGGCACCCCTAGCTCGCCGTCCGGAACCTCCGGCTCATCGACCGACGCGCTCGGCTCGCGATCCTTCGCACCATCACCGGCGGGACCATGCCCCTGGCCGGCACGCGGCGAGTCGTCGTCCGACGCCTCCGGCTCATCGGCCGACTCGCTCGGCTCGCCGTCCCGGCGCTCCCGCTCGTCATTCCGCGGTTGGCCGGCCTCCGGCTCGGGTCGGGGCCCGGTGGGATCCGAGACACCGTCGCCCGGCAACTCATCATCGCCCGGCAACTCATCATCGCCCGGCAACTCATCATCGCCCGGCAACTCATCATCGCCCGGCAACTCATCATCGTGCGGGAACTCATGGTCAGGGAAGTCGCCGAATTCCGGCAGGCCACCGTCCCGGAACCTACCGCGTCCTGTGTCATTGACGATGTCGAGGTTGAAGACCAACCCGGACTCCGGGTCGCGCAGGCGGGCTCGCACGAGCAGGCGACCATCCATCGCCTGGTGTACCCGGAGCGGCTTGTATCCCCAGTGCCTGACCATGGTGGCCAACACGCCGAGAGCCTTGAGATCGAACCGCTCGGTGGGCACCTCGACGACATAGCGCATGCCGACGCTCGTGCGCGCCGCCACGTCCTGCCATGAACGATCCGGTTCGGCATCATCCGGCGAAGCCGGGTGCCGGGCTCGGTCTACCCCGATGGCCGCGGCCAGGCGCCTCCGGTAGTCATCCGACGCCTCGATCGTGTGTTCCAAGGAGGAGTAAGGCACATACCCACCGCTGGACCTGAGCGCCTCGATGACGTTGGCGTTGAGCTGGCTGGCGTCGTCGAGCCTCGCCTGGGCGTACAGCTCCTGCTCGTCGGTGAGCTCATTCGAGCCGACCGACCAGTCCCACCGCAAGGTCATCGCATCGAGGGACAACTCACCGGCATCGGCGGCCCCCGGTGCGGTCGCGCGCCTCCCTTCCGGCGGAATCTCGGCCTCGATCAGCGCCGGAAGCTCCGAGACGACCGTCCCGCGTCGAGCTATGAACAGGTCGAAGACCTGGCCCGTCGGCCGGTGCCGCCATCGACTGGAGTGGACGACGCCGTCCCCCTCATCGGCGATCGCTACCGCGACCTGCTGGTAATCCTCGTGCTCGCCCAGCCGTTCCAGCACCCGGCGCCGGGCGATCTCGTAGTACTCGGCCCAAACCTCGACGGCGTAGCGCTGCGACACCTTCGTCTCATCGACGACGGTCTCCCACGGCAATCCCGGTTCGGCATCCGCGATCGCCGCCGCCGCGCGCTGGCCATAGTCCTCCTCCGACTCCACCGCCTGCTCCCGGCCGGGGATCGGCTCGGCGCCGGCATCCCGAAGGATCGAGGTGAGCTCGTCATCGATGCGACCCGCGGCGGTCAGCTTGTCGCTGACGTAACTCTGCTGATCGTCGTCCAACCCGAGCTGGAGCGGCTCGACGGATCTGTCCGCGCCACGGTCCTCGACCAACTCCGGGAGGTCCCGCCCAGAGTCTCCAAGACGCAGGGCGTGCACCTCGAAGTCCTGACCGCTGATCGGGTCGCGCCAGCGGGTACCGATCGTCGGCCCCTCGCCCTCCCCGGGCCGCACCGGGACCTCCTCGTACCGCCCGGCCAGGTGGTCTCTGAGGCGCCGATAGTTGTCCTCGAAATCCTCCCTGGGCAGTTCGGCGACGTACTTCAGCATGACCTTTCGGTCATCAAGGATGTCGTTCCACGAGCGGTCCGGTGCCTCGGCTCGGAACGCCTCCACCAAACGCGCTCGGTAATCGTCGCGGGTCTCCAGCACGTGGGGCTGCCACACGGATACGGTTCCGCCACCGCGCTCGATCGACTTAATGAATCTCCCGCTGAGGGAGGTGTTGGCCCGCTTCCATGCCAGCTGGGCATCCCGGTCGGCCTGGCTCAGATCGACCAGCTCCGGGTGGGCGGGCAGGCGCGCGCCGTCCGGGGCAAAGTGCACGTCGAACCCTTCGCCGGTGACCCGGTTGCGCAGCCGCACGAAGGCGAACGGCCCGCCGGCCTCCCGCGGCCGTACCGGTACCGGCTCGTACCCCGGCGCCAGGGACGACAGCCGCCCCAGCATGCGCTCGACGTGCCCCGGGTAGCCCTCGGCCGGCAGCCGGACCACGTACTCCAGGCGGGCCGGTGTCTGTCTCACGACGTCTTCCAGCGACACGTGCGACGGGATCGTCCGGGTCGCCGCATCGACGCGCCGACGATAGTCGACCGGTGACTCCACGTTCCGCTCGACCAACTCTCCGCCGTCGGAGAGTAGGGCGGTGACTTTCGCGTCGGTCTCGACGCGGGTACGCATCACCACGTCCGCGTACCGCTCGTACTCTCGTGGATCGGCCAGCTCCGGAATCACCGATGCCGGCTCGCCGTCCGGAATCCAGTGCATATCGAAGATCGCGCCGGTCGAGCCGTCACGCACCCGAGCGCTGAAGGCGGACGTCGATGTACCTCGCCGGGAACGCGTCGGTATCCACGAGTATCCGGAGCCCGAGAGGTTGTTCAGCATCCGCTCCGCGGTCTCGAACAGAGCGTGGGAAGGCGGCGTCCGGATGATGTACCGCGACCGGACGTAGGTCTTGACGGCAACGTCATCCCACGGCTCGTCGGGCGCACGGTCGATCGCGTCGGCCACCCGGCCGCGGTACTCATCCGGCGGCTCCAGCTGCACGTCCAGGCCCGAAACCTGCGCCGTGCTGGCTTCCCGGACGGCCGAGGCGAACCGTGACGCAACGTCGACGGTGTCATCCAACGCCCTTTCGGCGAACCTTGCCTGCGGCCCGGTCAGCGTCCGGCCGGCAGCCGACCAGCCGGACTCCTCCACGTACTCGCCGCCCGGAGCCTCACCACCGCTCGACGGGCGTTCCGACCCGGCCTCGTCGACCAGGACCCGAACCCGGGGCACGGAGTCCGCGCTCGAGAAGTGCACCTCGAACACCTGACCGGTCTCGAGGTGACGCCACAGGGTACCGACGGTGGGCAGGTCGTCGTCTCCGAAACGGGTCTCGAGCTGCTCGAATCCCGCCCCACCCAGCTGCCGGCGCAGCTCGCGGACGCTGCCCTCGAACCCCTCCGCGGACAGTCGAACGACATACCGCAGGTCCACACGGATCTCAGCCGCAGCCTCCCGCCACGACTCCTCCCCGACGCCTTCGACGGCTTCCGCCAGGCGCCCCAGGTAATCGCCCGGGTTCTCCATCGTCCGGCGCCAGCCGGGCATCAGCTCCCCGGCGCCGCGTTCGATGACGGACTTGATCTGGTCATCGAGGTGCTCGGCGCCGTCCAACATCTCGCCGGCGTACCCGGCCCGCTCGGGGGTCAGCTCACCCCGGTCACCGGACCAGCCCCAATCGCCCAGCACGCCACCGCCGGGGAAGTAGCTGTGGCGCTCGTAGGCCAACCGGCCGTCCGGGGCGACGTCCAGCAGACCCGGAACCTCCCCCACGGGGTCTCCCCGTTTGGCCAAGTGCACGTCGAAGAGCTGCCGGGTCTCTCGGTCGCGGAAACGGAAACTCAACACGGACCAGTGGCCGTCCGGCTCCCCGGGAAGCCCAAGGCGGCGAACCTGCCTCGTCGGTACCGACTCGAAGTCCCACTCGGTCAGGCTCGCGAGCAGGTTGCCGGCGTGTTCATCGAAGCGGTCGGCCGGCACGTCGACGACGTACCTCATCGCGACGCCGGTCCTCCCGACGGTCCGTTCCCACGCCCGACCGGCATTGTCGGCGCTCTCGGACAACCGCTGCCGGAAAAGGCTGTCGGGCTCGACGGTGCGCTCCCAGCGGGGTACCAGACGGGCGCCGCCCAACGTGAGTGCCATGCGGACCCGGGGGTCGACTGCGGCGGCGGTCTCCAGCCGCTCGGGCACGCGCGGGTCCGTATCGACGTCCAACCGCTCCGGCCCGCGCGGCTCGACGCCGTCCGACCCGACGCCATTCGGGTCGCTCCCGTTCGGGTCCCTGCCGTTCTGGTCGCTGCCGTTCGGGTGGACGCCGTCCGGCTCCGGTACCCCTGGCGCGGCTTCTTCCGGCTGAGTGCTGTGCGATTCGAGCGCCTGGTTGCCGTCCGGATCGACCCCGTCGGAGTCCGCCGTGGCCGACCCATCCTCCGGAGCCTGCTCCCCTTCCTCCTCGAAGGGCACGTCGATGATGTCCCCGTCGTCAGGCCCGTCGGCGACGTCCCCATCGTCAGGCAGGCCGATGAAGTCGTCGTAGGAGACCTCGATGACTTCCTCATCGTCGGGCACGTCGGTGACGTCCCCTCCGTCGGGCACCTCCGCGACGTCCCCTCCGTCGGGCTCGGTGACGTCCCCTCCATCAGGAGCGTCGGTGGTGTCCCCTTCGTGCGGCACTTCGGTGGCGTCCAGTGGCGGCACGGCCGTCTCGCCCGTGGCCTCTCGCCACAGGTCGGCCTCCCAGGGGGAGGGATCCGACCCGGGCGTCCGGCGCGGCTGGTTGTACACCTCCGGTAGGTCCAGGGCGGACTCGCCCCTCGGCACCAGGTGCAGATCGAAGACGTCGCCGTTGCGCCCGCGCCAGCGGCTACCCCAGACGCGGAAATCTCCCCCGCGGTTGAGCGCCGGCATCTGCTCGTAGTCCAGGCCGCGAAGGTGCTCGATGACGCGCTGCTGGGCGCGTTCGAGGTTCTCGGAGTCCACGGCGGCCACGTACTTCAGGGCCGGCGTATCGTCGGCGATGCCCTCCAGGGTCTGGTCCCGGGCGGCCGTGCTGAACGAGTCGAGGAAACCCGCCCTGAACTCATCCTCCGGCACCGACGGATCGGAGACCAGCTCCGCGCCGCCCTCCTGGATGTGCCCGCCGATCTCCGTCGCCGAGGCCGCTGCCTTCTCGAACAACGAATCGGCGTACTCGCCGGCCGCGCGCTCATCACGCAGCTCCGGAAGCTCACCCCGCAGGCCACCCTCATAGACGGCGTGAAGGTCGAAGACCTGCCCGGTCCCCAGATCCCGGAGCCGAACGCTGACCGATTCCTCCGGCCACTGTCCCCCTTCGCGGCGTACCGGTATCCACTCGTACCTGTGCGGATCCCCGGCGAGCAGGCTCTCCCACAGGCGCCCGACGTTCCGCTTGAAACCCACGAATGGCAGTTCGACGACGTACCGCATCGCCAGCGGCGTCTCGTCGGCCACTTCCCGCCACGGCCGGGTTGAGCCGGCGGCGCGGATCGCCTCGTTCAGGCGCCCACGGAAGGCCGCCGGCGGCTCGATCGCGTCTTCCCGGCCGGGCTGCAGTGTGCCACCGGCGCCCCGGACCGCGGCGAGGACGTGGGCGTGAACGTTGGCGGCGGCCTCGATTCGTTCGTCGGCGTAGATGTCGTGGCCTACGGTCAGCCGATCCCCGCCACCGGACGACCCCGGATCGACCAGCGACGCACCTTCCGACTCGCTCCCGTCGGCCTCGACCAGCGTCGGAAGGTCCAGCCGGGACGCGTGGGCCGCGTCGCTGACGAAGAACACATCCATGTCCTGCTGGGTCGGTCCGTCACGCCACCGAGTCGCCGTGACCTGCCGGTTGCCCTCCGGCTGGCGCACCTCCACCTGTTCGAAGCCCCACTGGTCCAGGTGCCGTTTCATGCCGTCGACGTCAAGCTCGAAGGTGTCGGCGGGCACCCGGATCACATACCGCAGGCGGACGGGAACCCCCTTGGCGATTTCTTCCCACGTCCGGCCCTGCCGGGCCTCCTCAGTCGCGCTGTCCAGGCGCTGCCCGGCGTCCTCCAGCGCGCTGGCCAGGCGCTGCCGGTAGCCATCCGGCGACTCGATCGTGTCGTGTTCCCAGTCGGGGTGCAGTCCCAGGCTCCTGCCGTTCCCGATCGATCGGAATCTGTCGATGGCCAACTGCATCCATTTGTCGGTGGCGGAGACGTCTTCCAGCTTCCGCTCGGTATGCGCGAACTGCTCGTCGGACAGCCCGTAGCGCTCGTCGGTCGGACCCTGATCCGCGTCTCCCCGGGCCTCCGGCGAGCCACCGCCCACTCCGTGCGCGGCCTCGCGCCTCGGCGCCCCGTCCGGCTCTACCTCGGTGAGACCGGAGATCCCCGACAGGGTCCTATCGCCCGGAACGATATGCAGGTCGAATGCCTGGCCGCTCACAGAATCGACCCAGCGCGTCGCCCTCGTGCGCACCTCGCCCTCGGGCTCACGCACCTCGACCTGGTCGAACCCGCCGGCCGTGCCGAGACCGAGTTCCACGTGGGCGACGTTGGACGCGAAGTCATCAACGGACACGCGCACGACAAATCTCAGGCGAGGCTTCTCGTTCGGCCCGAGTCCGTCGGTCTCGCCGGCCAGGCGCGCCGCGTAGGCGTCCCGCGACTCCACCAGGTGGTCTTCCCATTCGGGGACAAGCTCTCCCCCGTTGGACTCGACGACCGAGCGGATCCAGCCGGCGGTAGCGGAGGCCGACCTCATCGCCTGATCGAGGTGTTCCCTCTGCTCGTCGTTGAGCCGGGACTCGGCATCTGACCCGCCCCACTCGCCCAACAAGCCGCCGCCCCGCGGCTCCCCCACAATCGACCCGTCCGGCTCGACATCGACCAGGTCTGGCAGCTCCCGCACGAAGTCGCCCGGCCGGGCGAAGTGCACGTCGAACACGCGCCAGGACTTCGGATCCCGAAATCGGGAACCCGAGGTGATCCAGTCACCGTCCACGGCACGTACCAGACGCGACTGGTACCCGAGCCGAGTCAACCGATAACGGGCCGAATCCACTTGCGCGTCGAACCTGTCGGCGGGTAGCCGGACGACGTATCGCATGGCTCGCCGCGTCCCGGCGACGACCGCCGTCCACGGCTTATCCGGCGCTTTCGCTATCGCCTCCGCCACCCGCTGCTTGTAGACGTGCTCCGGCTCGACCGTGACCTGCCAGTCATCGAGCAGCTGGATAGCCCGGTTATCGCGCATCAGCCCGGCGAAATCACGGACGGTCCCATCGAGATTGGCAATGGCGATCTGGTCCGCCGCCAACTGGCGATCGACGTACTCCTCCTGGTCCGGAGTCAGGCTCGGCTGCTCGAACTGGTCTACGGATGAAGGTCTGGACTCGCCGACCTCGACCGGCCGCCCCTCGTGGTCAACCGCCAAGGGCTCGATCGCCGTGCCAGCCGCCCCGAACTCACCACCCTCGGTCAGCGGGTCGGCGAGCTCACTCAACGACTCATGCGCGCCGTCGGCGTCTAGACTCGGCAACCCCTCGAAGTCGCCCTCCCCATACGCATCCCCGTATGCGCCAAGCGCCTCCAACAATCCACCAACCGACTCATCCAACTCATCCCCACGACGACCCGCCGCAACATCACCCACCACATCGTTTGCCGACACCTCAATCCGACCAAGCCGCCAATACTGATCCCGAACCGCGGGATCAGAAAGCCGACCAAGCAAACCCGCCTTAATCTCCGCGACCCGCCCCAACACCTGATCCGCCAACTCCGCACCAGACACCCACCGCGGGTCAACGTCATCAGCGGCCGGCGCACCACCCGAACCGTCTGGAAGCGACCCACCACTCTGTACGCCCTGAGGTTCCAGCGGCTCCGCAGGACCACCACCCTCATCAGCCAGACCAGAGTCACCACGACCAGCCTCACCACTCGGCTCCGCCAACCCATCGGTCAGGTCGCTCGACGACCTCAGACGCCCCGACCCTTCGCCCTGGCCGATCCCCTCACCCGACCTCGACGGACCCGGCTCTTCCGCCTCCCGCCGCTGCTCAGGCTGCGACGCAACACCATCCTCGGCCAGCGGCCGCTCCTCCACGACCGGCCCCACCGGCTCCGACGCCCCGCCACCCAACTCATGCCCATCATCGGCACGCAGACCCGGCAACCCCTCGAAGTCGCCCTCCCCATACGCATCCCCGTATGCGCCAAGCACCTCCAACAACCCGCCAACTGACTCATCCCCGCGACGACCCGCCGCAACATCACCCACCACATCATTCGCCGACACCTCAATCCGACCAAGCCGCCAATACTGATCCCGAACCGCGGGATCAGAAAGCCGACCAAGCAAACCCGCCTTAACCTCCGCGACCCGCCCCAACACCCAATCCGCCAACTCCGCACCAGACACCCACCGCGGGTCAACGTCACCAACAGCAGGCACATCACCCGAACCATCGGAACGCGACCCACCAATCGACTCACTCAGCCGCTCCAGCGGCTCCGCAGGACCACCACCCTCATCAGCCGGACCAGAGTCACCACGACCAGCCCGCTCCTCGCCCGAATCATCGGGACGCGGCCGACGCGCCTGCCTCTTCAGACGATCCAGCGAATCCCCGGAACCCCCCTCACCACCCAAACCGGAGTCACCACGACCAACCCCACCACTCGAATCCGTCAACCCGTCAGCCACATCACCCAACGACGCCGGACGCTCCGACCCGTCTCCGCCAGCTAGACCCAGCAAACCCTCAAAGTCGCGCTCCCCATACAGACGCCCATAATCACCGAGCACCCCCGACAACCCACGAACCGACTCCTCCACCTCAACACCAGGACGACCAGCCCTAACCTCACCCGCCAAACCATCAGCCCACGCCTCAACCTGACCAAGCAACTCCCACTGATCCCGAACCCCAGAATCAGACAACCGACCAAGCAAACCCACCTTGATCTCCGCGACCCGCCCCAACACGCCATCCGCCAACTCCGCACCAGACACCCGCCCCACATCTCCGCCAGCCGCCGGCACGTCACCCGAGTCATCCGAACGCGACCTACCACTCTGCACGTCCTGACGCTCGAGCGAATGACCGAAACCGCCCTCACCACCCAAGCCGGAGTCACCACGACCAACCCCACCATCCGGCTCCGCCAACCCACCAGCGACATCACCCAACGACACCAAACGCTCCGCCGGCTCCCCCGGACCGACCTCTTCACCCGACCCCGATGGATCCGGCTCCTGCGTCTCCCGGCTCGCCTCGGGTTGCGAAGAGAATCCGCCGCTGGCGGGCTCCGAGTTCTCCGCCACCGGCGGGAACGATGGATCGGCCGAGCTCAACGGATCCTCGTCGCCCGGATGCGGCGTGAACATGCTCGACCAGATCCCGAAGTCATACTCCCCGAACTGGTTGCTGTAGCCCTCTAGCACTTCACCCAGTCGACGGACCCCGTCCAGCACGCCCCGCAGGTCGCCGCTCGGCCAATTGTGAGTGACCAGATCGGCCAGGTCAGCGGCTTGCTTGTCCACCACGTCCGAAGCGTCGAGTTGGTCCGGCGCGCCCTCCTCGGCTATTCGACCAGCCAGACCGCCCTTCACTTGAGCGACCCGCATTCGAATCTGCTGGGAAAGCTCCCATGCCGTTTGCAGCCGCAGCGGCTGCCAGTTCGTCGGGCGGTCGCTCATCTGCTCGGGGCCGACGCCGAATCGCCGGGCGTAACGCTCGCTGAACGGGCCAACAAGGGTACCTTGCATGCGCTCGGCGTCAGCGGACCCGATGATGGCTCGCAAGGTTCGCCCGAGAACCGCAGCCGTTTGCAACTCGGGCGTCGTCGACAGCAGATCCCTGGTACCGAGGACGTCCTCCGCTCTGCCCCAGAACGCTAAGTTATCGTCGAAATACAGATGCATCAGGTCTTCTTGCAGCTCGAGCTCGTTCTCAAAGTCGAGTTCGGTGTAGGACTTGAGTAGCCGAGAGTCGGTTGACGATCCGATCAGGCTGCGGAGGACCTCGGTTTGCAAAACAAACGCATCCCACTCCTCGCCGAAAAGGAGCTCCCCTTTCATCCGGGCCGCGTCCCCGGTCGAGATTTCTCCCATCACGCACTGGTCGTCGATCGCATTTGCGATCGGGCGCCGGTCCGACTGCAGCACGTGGACGTAGCCCTCGTGCATCAGTGTTCCGATCACCGATCCGATCGATCGGGACCCGCTGTAGTCGTCCGGTGCCATCAGGATGACGTTGTCTGGCCAGATATGAGTGCCGAGCGGTTCCTCTTCAAACTCATGCCAGACGGTGTCTCGAAGACTACTGGGCACGAGCAATCGCGAGATCGAATTCTCGTCTAGAGGGATCAGCCGGTCGGTGAGCCGTAGGACGTGGTCTTCAAGCCTCGACGTGAGCAGCGCTTCAAGCTCCGGACCAGTCCTTTCCCCGAAGACTGAGGCCAGCGTTTCCTCGAACTGAGAGCCGAGCACTTTGCGAAACGCGGAGACGAGCGCTTCGGGGCCCTTCAAAACAAGAATCGCTCGGGTGAACGGGTCGAGTTCCCCAGTCTGGGGGTCGACGCTCAACCCACGTGTGGCCACTTCGATCGTGCCCAGAGGATCGACCTCGTTGAGGTCCTCCGGGAACCGATCGTTGTGATCGCGGATTTCCATGCTTAGTTCACGGAGGCGACGTATCAGCGGGCGCAGCTCGCCATCCCGCCGGGCCAGCTCAACATCCCTGAGAATCCCGTCGACCAGCCGGCCGATGCGGTCCAGGCCATCGATCCTCGATGGGTCGGCGTCGACGTCGCCCGCGAGCCGACTCCTTGCCTGCTGGACCTGGCGCTGAAGCTCTGCTGGCAGATCGGCGCTGGCCCCCGTCACCACGCTGGGCTCTGGAGGCTCCTCGTCGCCCTCCTCCATCGCGAACTGCGTCTCATCGCGCTCGGGGTCGTCGTAAGAATCGTCGCCCGGCTGCTCTCCTCGACCCCACTCGTGTGCTCGCTGCGCCCTGATGAGAACGGGGTCGGTGGAGACACCGTCCGGGTCCGGAAGATCGCTGATGATCGTCGCAAAGGCCGCGTCGACGGCTTCCTGATCGAGATCCGGCGGCATGTCCGGCAGCGCGAGCTCTTCGGCGAGGAGTTCGTCGGGGCGTATCGGTGGGGCGGGGTGCACCGGACCGGGTGGCAAAGCCTCGTCGTCGGGACCCTCGACGCCGCGATGCTCAGGGTGCGGACCGACGGAATCGCCGTCCGTGGTCGGCGGCCGCTCGCCGTCGACCGTCCGGCCCGGCTCCGGCCGCTCGGGCCCGAAACTCGAATCGTTCGACCATTCAGAGTCGGGACGAGAAGTCTCCGGGTGCGACGTCTCCGGACGAGAGACCTCCGGGCGCGTGGCCTCCGGGTGCGACGTTTCGAGGTGCGAGGCGTCCTGTTCCGACGCCCGCGAATGCTCCTGTCCGGTGGACGGGTCGTGCTCCGCCGAGGAACCGGCGTGCTCCGAGGGTGTCTCGGCATGGGCGTGCGCCGGCTCCGGATCCGTGGGCTCTGGATCCGGGTGGGCTCTCGCTAGGCTCCCGTCAGGCGCAACGGCGCGGTCGTGCCGCGTCGAGGTATCCGCCGACGCCTCGTCCGGGTGCGCCGCCGCCTCGTCCGGACCTGCCGCCGTCGCGTCCCGGCCCGCCGTCTGCTCGTCCGGACGTGCACCGCTCCTGGGCTCCACTGTGGACCGCTTAGTATCGGACGATGTCCCCTCGCGGGTGGACGCTCCGTTGCGGGCGGTCGATCCGTCGCGAGTAGCGGTCGCTCCGTCGCGGGTAGTGGGCGCATCGCCGCGAGTAGGTGTCCGGGCGCCCGCGGACGTCCCCTCGTCTTGCGCGACGAGATCGAGCGACCTCTGCTGCCCCAGTTGCGTCTGGGCGCTCAGGTTCAGCATCTCGCTCGTCGAGGGGAGGCCGGAGTCGGCCGCCATCAGGTTGGTGTCGGAACCCGGCTCCGGCGACCTCGGGACCTCGGCACCGGTCGCCTCCGGTGGCGGTAGTTCTCCCCTGCCCGGCATCGGCTCGCCCGCACGCGCATCGAGCAGGCGCTCGGCCCTGTCTGCGATCATGCGGGTGCCCAGCATGCCGGGCCCGTGCTGGGCTCCGCCCATCGCGCCGAAACCGGCGGCGCCGACCATGCTCTTCAACCACTCGACGTGCACGCCGGCGGCCTGCTCGACGGCGTTCACCGCGGCGGTTCCGGCGGTCATCGACGCAATCTGGCCGACCACCCCGTGGCCCACCAGGTTGCCCAACGGGCCGCCGACCGCACCCATGGCTATCGCGGACCCGGTCTCCTCGAGCAGGGAGACGATGTTCAGCTCCGGGTGGTGCCCCTGCAGCGCCTCCAGCAGGTCGGTGCCCAGCGTCGTCGCGCCCTGGAACGCGGCGAAGCCGATCGCTCCCTGGATGGCGGACGGTAGCGTCTTGGCGAGCAGGTCCTTGCCGACGAACTTCCAGACCTCACCGGCGCTCTGGCTGCTGAGCGCCTCCAGCGCCTCGCGGTAGGCCGCGCGCTTCATCACCTGGGCGGCGACCCGGGAGGCGGCGCGGCCGCCGAGGGCCGAGCCGATGCTGTGCTCCGCGGTCACCCTGCCGAGCATGTCGCGCAGGCCGCCCTTGGCGACCCCTTCGGCCGCGTGCTCCGCGATCGAGCGGGCCGCCAGCCGGTCACCTATCCACTTGAGCGGCAGTTTCCGCCCGAGGTTCTGGATGGCCTCGTCGGCCGCGTCTCCGGCGACGTGACTCAACGCGTTCGAGGCAGCGTCCTCACCGGCATCGGCCAACGCCTTCGTGGCCGCGTCCTCACCGAGGTCGGTCAACGCCTTCGTGGCCGCGTCCCCACCGAAATCGGCCAACGCCTTCGAGGCCGCGTGCTCGCCGACATCGGCCAGCTGCTTGGCCCCGGCGCTCAACACTGTGCGGTCACCGAGGAACTTCGAGAAGTCGGCCAGCTCCCCGACGAACTTCTTACTGAGCAGCTTCCCCAACAGCTGCCGGGACGTCACCAGGAAGCTTTCCCGACAGGCCTCCTCCGCGGCCGGGGCGGCCAGCGTGGACAGTCCAAAGGTGGTGATGGCGGTCATCGCGATGGTGTAGATGGCCCACGCCAGCATGGCGAGATTCAGCGCGAACTCGCACAACGCCGTCTCGATCGCGACGCCGGCGTTCTCCACGACATCCGCTATACCGGAGAAGCCGCCGATGGCCTTGGAGAACTCCGTCTGAACCTCGGGCCAGTACTCGGCGAACTGCTCTGCTGCTGTGCCGGTCCACGATTCGACGATCGGCGAACTCATGGTGGCGAGCTGCTGCGCGCGGTCGGCGAGGGTCTCGCTCGCCTTGATGTAGAGGTCGGCCAGCTCGTACAGCTTGCCCGAGCTGCCCTGCGGCTTGTTCAGCAACCAGCTGTTGACCTCGCCGGCCAGGCGCGCGCTGATCTTTCCGATCCAGTCGAGGACCGGCCCGATCAGCTGATCGAAATCGTCACCACCTCCAGCCACCCTGTTCTTCCCCCGTTCCCGCGGACTCAGACCGAGCGGATCGAGTCGCCGCCGCTCGTGTCGGTGGCACCGACCTTGGCGAACGTGTTGACGACGTCGAGTCCGGACTGCGAAACCGTCTGCCCAGCGTCGACGGCCCCCTTCTGGGTCTGGTCGGCGGGCTTCACATACCCCTGGCGGTACGCGCTGGCGTAATCGTCGTCGTGGCCCTCCGGGTGCTGCTCCTCGACCTGCTTAATGTCGTCGATCAGCTTGTTGGTCAGCTCCGTGAGTTCGCTACCGAAATCGACGATGCGCATGGCGAGGTTGATGGCCTCGTCGGGTCCACCATTTGTGACGCTAACGGTCGGCTGACTCATCGCCGTCCTCCTCCTCGCGCGACAGCTCACTGTCGTGGGTCTCCATCAGCTTCCTGATGTTGAGTGGGCCGAGATTGTTCATCCGCATGTCGCTCGGGATCTTTTCGTCGAGCAGTTCGCGGCTGCGCCGGTTCGCGTCATCGACCGCGGCACGCACCGTGGCCACGACGCTCGCGGCGAGAGCCTTCGAGTCGGGCCGTCGGTAGATTTTGGGGTCGATGTCGAGCTCGATGAGCTGGCCCCGGGGACCGACCACCGCCTTGATGAGACGATCCTGCGACCAGGCGGTACCCGTGATCTTCATCATCTTGCGCTGGGTCTCGTCGAACCCGTCGATCGCCCGGCGCAGGTCGTCGAACTGGGCGTACACCGCGCCCCAGTCCGGCCGCTCAATCATCGTCGTTCCTCTCGGTCACCGTGCTGCCACGACGAATGCCCGGGCGGTCGCCGGTCGGCATTGCGCCGCAGCCTAGCTAAGCCCAGCATGATCGGTTCGCGCAAGGTCAACCGGCCCGGGTGGAGCGAGTGCCGCCGCCTCGGGCGCTGGCGTGTCTGCCTCACGACCGTGGGGAAGCGCGGCGCGGTCGCAGTGGCTGCCGCCGCACCACCGACCGGCGCGTCCAGGTGGCCGGCCCACCGTCCGGGACGGTGACGGTCCACGCCACCACGTCGAGCAGGAGCGTGAGCCCCACCGGGTGCCGGCGAGAGGACAGGAACTCCAGCACGGTCGTGTCACCCTCGCGGCGCACCACGGGAGCGCTGATCAGCCCCGGGTCGACCTCCGGGTACCGCGACCAGAACTCCTCCGGCTCGTCGATGAGGTATCCCGGACGGCCGCTGCGATGTACGGCGCGCTCTCCCTTGTCGTCGGTGTAGAGCGCCGCCAGGAGCTCCGCGTAGGCCAGCGGGTCGAGGCCGGTGGCCAGCCTGGCTCCGAGGCCCGCGAGCACGACCCGGTCGTTGAGAAAATGCTCCCCGCCGTCGCGCTCGAACAACAATCCGTAGTACAGCTCCAGATGCGTGACACCGAGCGAGGTGAACACCAACAGCGCGTCATCCACCCACGCCTCATCCTGGATCCGCCACCGCGCCGGAAAGGCCTCGTACCGCACGTCGTCGGCGAGGACCACGACACGCTCGCGCAGGTCGTAGACCTTGGTCACCCGCTCCTCCGGGTGCATCACGAAGCGTTGTATCGCCCCGGCGATTCGGTCCGCCTGCATAGGAACGCTCGACCTCCCCGTACCGTCCCGGCCCTGAAGAGGATAGACGGCATATGCGCGGATAGGGCCGGGCGCCCTGTCGTCACCCCGGACCCGGCGGCTACCCTCGCTTCCGGACGCGGTGCGAAGCCGCCCGCCGATGACGCGAACAGACTGCTCGAACGGGGACGAGGAAGCGTGTGGGCATGACCGATCAGGTACCGGTCGGCTCGTCGCTCGCCGGCCGGATCGTGCACCTGCGCTCCCCGGTGCTGCGCCTGCGCTACCGCTACGGCGTCTACGTCACCCAGCGCGGGTACCCGGACTGGCAGCCGTACGCGTCGGCGATGGTGCGCCTGCCACCGGTCCCGGCCGGAATGGCGGCCGACGAGGCGCGGCTGGTCGACGTGCTCGTGGCGAACCGGCTGCTGTCCGACGCCCTGGCCGCGACCGGGCGCGCCGACGCGCCACCGGCGGACGGGGAGACGGTGCGGGGCGGCACGCCGGCCGGCTGGGTGTGGGCGCACTCCGGCGCGGAGCGGCGGCTCGCCCTGGTCCCCGCCGAGCTGCACGCGGCGTTCCGCCACCGGGGCGGGGTCGGGGCGATGAGGCCGGCGGCCGGACGGGGGCTGCCGCTGGCCGCCCCCGAGGGGCAGGTGCGGTTCCGCGCGGCGCGCCCCGTGTCGCGGGAGGCGATGAGCAAGCTGGAGGGCTGGCTGGGCACGCGGCTGCCCCATGGGTACCGCGATTTCCTGCTGGCCACCAACGGTGGCGTGCCGTCCGCGCCGGCCGTGCATCCCAGCGCCGGGTTCCTGGTCGACCAGCCGCTGTTCGGGCTGGCCGAGGCCGATCGCACCCGCGACCTGACGCACGCCCGGGTCTGGTTCGCCGACCGCTTCACCGGCGACTACCTCGCCGTCGGGCCGGTGCAGGGCGGCCTGCTCGCCATCAAGCTGCGCGGCGAGGGGGCCGGCTCGGTGTGGTACTGGGACGACGACGACCCTCGCGACGACGACCGGTACTCGCCGGCCGTGATCTGCCGCGACCTGCTGATCCGGTGCGCCGACGACTGGCCGGCCTTCGTGGACCAGCTGTCCACGGTTCCGGTCCGGCTGCGCCGGATCACGCAGGCGCGGCTGGAATCGGGACGCGCACGGCTGATCGCCGAACCGGACGCGGGCGCGGCGCTGCCCCGGTCGCGCCGGCCGCAGTGGCTCGGCCGGGTGGGTGAGCCGGTCGGCGAGGCGGCGGCCGGATCCGCCTGAGGTCGGCGCGCGGGCGGGCGCACCACGGCAACGCCTCGGGCCGCGCCGAGGCCAGCCCGCCGAAGACCGCCGTCGCGGCGAGTTCAGCCCGCCTGGAGCCGCTGCTCCGTGCGGTCGCGCAGCTCCGCCGCCGCGACCCAGGCCCGGTACACGCCCGGCTCGGAGCGCTGAGGTGGCCACCAGGGCGGCCCGTCCGGCAGATCCCCGAGGTACTCGACCAGCACCCGCGCGCCCGCGGGGTCGTCCCGCTCATCCAGGAGTACGACCGGCTCACCGCGCAGCGTCGCCACAGTGCGCCGGTACCCGAACCACTCGGCCTCCTCCGCCGGCATCAGCCGCCGGTACCGGTCCGGCCCGACCGGCTCGAAGCCCGGCTCGGGCCGGTCGGTGTACAGCCGGATCAGCGCGCCGTCCGGGCTGGCCGGGTAATCCCGGCCGCGCCAGCTCGCCCAGTAGCCGTTGACGCTCATGAGCCGAGGGCCGCCCGCAGCAGCCCCGCGTCCGGGGTCCGCACCCAGCGCTGGGTGTCGGCGTCGTAGCTGGCCACCGGGGTAGTCCGGCCGGCCGCGTCGATCCGGAAGAACTGGGCACCGTGCGGTAGCACCGCCGCGTGGCTGTGCAGCAGCGTCACCGTCGCGGGCCGGCGGGCCGGCGGATGCAGGTCGGGGCAGGGCGCGAGCCACCGGATCGCGTGCACCTCACGGTCGTCGGGCCGGAACGGCTCGCCGAGCCCAACAGCGGCGTACAGCCGCGCCGGTGTCTCCAGGTCGCTGACCTCGTCGTGGGCGCACACCGCGCCGCTGACGAGGTGGCCGTGCCCGTTGAGGTACCAGTCGACCAGGTCGGGTGGCACCAACTTCTGCAGCATCATCAGCCGCCGCTCGCCGGGCCGCACCGGCACAGGCCCCGCCGGCACCGGCGACGCATCCGGTTCCGATACCCCCGTCGAAGCCGCGCCGACCAGCTCGTCGGCCCAGCCGATGAAGCCGAGCACGTGCTCGCCCGGAAGGTCCAATTCGATCGACGTGCCCGGGGCGACCATCAGCGCGACGGAGGGCCCTGGCCAGTCCAGCACCAGGTCCAGCAGCGCGATCGGCTTCGTGGGCAGGCCGTCCGGCACCCGCTCCGGCGCGGTGAACACCGCTATCGTCGCCCGCGGCGCCGGCCAGCGCAGCCACTGGCCGTCCGGCAGCACGGGCACGTGCACCTCGCCGGTCACCAGGGCGCCGATCAGCCCCTCGGTGTCCCCGGCATCCAGCGCGTCCACAATGGCGCGCTCGGTGTCGTTGACCGGCACCAGCTCATCCAGGTCGCCCGCGTACACCGGAGCCGCCTCGATCCCCCCGGCTGCGCCGTCCACCGGTGCCCCGAAGGGCATGTACCCCTGGATCGGCAGGCCGGGGTCGACCGCGAGTTGCCACTGGGGATTCGGCCAGTCCTCGGCCAGCTCCGCGTAGCGGATGGTGCGGTACCCGTCGATCCCGGTGAGGGTCGCGGCCAGGCTCTCCGGCGAGGTGAAGGTGAGCAGATAGGTCTGGTCTCCCGCGGTGGTGGTAACCACCCGCGGTTCGTCGGGGCCGGTGAAGCCGGGCAGGTACAGCGTGGCGCCCATCAGCGCCCGGAAGTACGCGGTGGTGTCCCCGTCGCGCAGCGCGTCGGCCATCGCGCGCTCGGTGTCGTTCGCGGGAGTCCACGTCGGCTCGGCGCTG
Source organism: Rugosimonospora acidiphila (assembly GCF_039543385.1). Lineage (NCBI taxonomy): Bacteria > Bacillati > Actinomycetota > Actinomycetes > Micromonosporales > Micromonosporaceae > Rugosimonospora > Rugosimonospora acidiphila. Next base: position 109,542 of record NZ_BAABJQ010000011.1, on the reverse strand, counting down.
GCGGTCATGCCACCCTCCTCGCCGGCCGTCGACCTCCCCTGGACCGGCCCACCTTAGCTCAGCGCCTCCCACCAGCTTCGTCGCCCGGGCTCGGCGCCCGGCCACGTCGGCGCCTACCGGCGGGTGTGCCCGGCCGGCTACGCTGACGTGGCACGCCGTGATCATCGGCGCGCCGCACGGCAAGCACGAACGGGGAACCGAGGAGCGCAGGTGAGTCTGGAACCGCCGGATACCTCTTCCGAGCCGTATGCCGGCCAGACCCAGACGAACACGGGCTCGGAGAAATGGCTGTCGAGCTACCAGACCATCAAGGCCGACTTCGGCAGCATCGCGGCGTACGCGTTGAACATGTTCACCGCGGCGCAGGACCTGCAACCGGCGGTCATGGCGCTGTTCCAGATTCCGGAGCTCATCAACGAAGCCTTCCGCAGCGGCGGCATGAATCAGCTCCCTGAGGGGGAGCTGGCCGCCGTTTACTCGACCGGCAATTTCCAGGACCTGACGAGCATGCTGAACGACCTGCACGTCGGCCTGCAGAACACCGCGTTCGCGGCGCAGACCATCTCCGACTCGTACCACCTCACCGACGGCATGAGCGCGCACGATCTCAACAGTGTGATCAAGGTCGACGGCGTCGACTTCGCGTTCGGAATGGGCGGGAGCCGGCCCGAAGGTCTCGACAAGCGGATCGGCGAGACCTGGGCCCAGGACGAGCAGAAAGAGGCCATCAAGGCCAGCAAGGCCGGCGCCAACGCCCCAGCGCTCAACTACGCCTCCGACCCGAACCAGCTGGGCGGCAAGGTGGCGGTCACGTGGGCCGGACCAAACGGGATCAAGGACACGACGATCACCTACCAGGACGGCAGCAAGATCATCATCGAGGAGTCCGGCGGCGGCGGTGGAGCCACCATCCGCGACACCTACATCGTCGGCGCGGACGGCAATGTCCAGTCGTCGAGCCGGGAAATCACCACCACCAAGGGCGGCACCACCACCGTGGTGAGCCAGGCGCCCAACAAGAACGGCGAGTTCCACGAGACCGGGCGACAGTCCACCACCACCAAGGTCGACTCGACCGGCGCCAAGGTGACCACCACCAAGTCGAGCAGCGTCCAGAAGGGCAAGGAGACGCCCAACAGCACCACGGTGAAGACGCAGAACCCGGACGGCAGCACCGAGACGGACACCACCACGATCACCCAGGAAAAGGGCGGCAAGACCTCCAAGCAGACCGACAAGCTTGCCGTGGGCGGCAACGACGGGGACATCAGCGACCAGAAGGGCGCCAACGACCCGAAGGCGCAGGCCGACAAAAAGGACACCACCTTCACCCAGCGGGCGCTCACGTGACGGCGCGGGCCTCGGTCGGGACCACGGCGGCGCGGCCGGCGGTGGCCGCACCGTGAGTGACAGCGGCGCCGACAACTTCGGGTACCAGGGCAACGATTACCAGCACGGCTTCTCCGGCGACACCGGCACCTACACGCAGACGCAGCTGCCCGCCAAGTACAAGCCGACCCCGAAACCGGACAGCAACTTCAAGTACCCGTACGACTACGACGAACAGAAGCTGTCCGACTCGATGCGCGACATCGAGAACATCAGGGCGACCATCAAGGCGCAGCAGCCGGGCAGCATTTCCGCGTTGGCCGACTACTGGGTCAAGATCGTCCAGCTGCTCGACACGGTGCAGAAGGCCGTCACGAGCAACGCCAACGCGCTGCACAGCGGCAACGACCACGGTTTCGCCGGCTGGTCGTCGCCCGCCGCCACCGAGTTCCTGCGTTGGGGCCCCGGCGCCACGCTCTACTCGCTCAAGCAGTGGACCGACGCCGCCAACGCGAACGTGCGTGGACTGCGCGCGCTGGTGGATGCCGTGCTGCAGGCGCACGCCGACATTGACCTGGCCTGGGAGGGCTACGTCGAGGAGTCCAAGTCCGACAAGGCCGGCCTCCTGCAGGAGTGGACGTACGACCCGACCGCGATCCCCGAGGCGCAGCGCAAGCAGCTGCCCGGGCCGGTCGCCGACAAGATAAGTCAGATCTACGAGCACCAGACCGCCATCTGGCGCAAGTGGAGCGTGAAGGCGCAGGGCATCGCGTACGAGCTGTCCCAGAAGTACTACGCCCAGTTGGAGGGCGACATCGGGGACGGGCGCGGTACCCGCTTCGAGGGGCCGTCCAACGCGGTGATCGACAACCCGATGGGAAGGACCGTCCCGCCGCCCGGCAGGCCGCCCGGTGGCCCTCCCCGCGCGGCGCCCCCGCCCGCACCGCCGCCCGGTGGGGCGGGCGCCGCCCCGCCACCTCCGCCGCCCGGTGCATCGGCCGCGCCACCGCCGCCCCCACCCAACGCCTCGGCCCCGCCACCACCACCGGACAATCCGCTGAACCAGCTCACCAAGCTGGCGGCGGACCCCCCACCGCCGCCAGCGCCGGAGCCGCCACCCGCGGCGGACACGCCCGCACCGCTGCCCGACGCGCCGCCCGGCAGCTCCCCGCTGCTGAGCCCGAACACCGCGCTGCTGCTCGGGCTGACTCCGCCGCCCGGGCCGGGCCTGACGGGGAACGCGCCGCCCGGAGCGGGTTCGGGGCCTGGCCTGTTCGACCGCTCGACGTCCGGCGTCAACGCACCCCCCGGCTCGAACGGACTGCGGGGCACGCTCACCAGGTCGGGGGTGCTCGGCAAGCAACAGGGCATGCCGCGCCCGCCGGCCGCCGAGGGGGCGCACGAGTCAGCTCCGCCCGGCGGCCAGGGCCGCGCGCAGGTGTCCCGGCCACGGTCGAGTGCGCCGCCCCAGGGCGAGGAGCCCGAGGGCTCACCCGGGCGGCGCGGCACGGCGCGGCCCGGGCAGGGGCCGGGCGACGCCAAGCGGCCCGGCGCCCCGGCGTTCGGCGACGAGGACCTGTTCAAGCGCGGCACCGCGGCCTCGGCGTCCGTGCTGGGCGGCCGGCGCACCAACGGCGTACCCAATGGGTTCCAGGACGAGCCGCCGCCCCGGACGGGCCCGACCCGGCCTGGTACCTCGCCGTCCGTGCTCAAGGCGGCCAAGCCCGGCCGGGGCACTCCCGGCGCCGGGGCGCCGGTGGACGAACCGTTCGGCGGCGAGCCCGGCCAGCCGGGCGCGCTGCGGCCGGTGCTCGGCTCCCCGGCCCGGCACCGCGACCGGGCACCGGACGAGCGGCTGGAGGAGATTCCGCGCGGGCTGCGTGCCGCGCGGCACGCGGCCGGTGCGGCGCCGCAGGCCGGACCGGCCGAGCTGGCCGCCCGGCACCGGCACGCCGCCGATTCGGCCGCGACCGACACCGGTGCGCACCCGGAGGAGGTCGACGACGTGTCCCGCGTGGTCAGCGACGAGGAGGCCTGGGCGGTACAGACCCCGGGCGGCCCGGTGCTGACCGGCCGCGCCGAGCAGCCCGGGTACCAGGCCGAGCACCGGCCGGTGCTAGGCGGTGGGGGCTGAGCGCCGCCGAGCACCGGCCGGTGCTAGGCGGTGGGGGCTGAGCGCCGCCGAGCACCGGCCGGTGCTAGGCGGTGGGGGCTGAGCGCGCGCCGTGCACACGAGGTCGAGCCGGGGCGGCGCCCGCCCCGGCTCAGGCCGCCGGCCAACGCTCCTGGCGCGGGGCGGACAGCTCCATCTGCCTGACCCAGGCCCAGCACACACCGGGCTCCGGCCGGTCGGCCGGCCACCACTGCGGGCCGTACGGCAGGTCGCCGCAGTACTCCACGAGGGACTGGCCGTCACGCTCGACGAGCAGCACGACCGGCTCCCCACGCAGCATCGCGACGGTGCGCACGTAGCCGAACCACTCGGCGTCCCGAGCCGGGATCACCCGCCGGTACCGTCCTGGGAAGACCACCTCGAAGCCGGGCTCGGGGCCGGTCGTGTACAGCCTGAGCAGCGCACCGTCGGGCGTGGCCTCGTAGTCGCGCCCCTGCCACCGGGCGCGGTAGCCGTTGACCACGCTCGGTGGTGCCGCCATCGGCTCGGGCCGGACCGTTTGCGGCGCCGCCACCCAACGCCGCAGATCGGCGTCGAAGCTGGCGACCCAGCTCGACCCGGCCTGGCCCAGCCGGTGCAGTTGGGCCCCGTGCGGCAGGGTGGCCGCGCGGACCCAGAGCACGGTGACGGGGCCGCCGGTGGGCACCGGGCGATACAGCCCGGGGCAGTCGGCCGCCCAGCGGATGACGTGCACCCACGGTTCGCCGGGTTGGAAGGCGCCGCAGGCTCCCGCGCTCGCCGCGTACAGGTCGGCCGGGGTACGCGGGTCGCCGAGCTCGGCGTGCCGGTACACCGGGCCGCTGACCTGAGCCCACTGCCCCCGCAGGTAGGACTCGACCTGCCGGAGCGGCACGATTTTCAGCCGCGGCTCGGTCGGCGGCGGCGCCACGACCCGCGCGACGCCCACGGACCGGGCCGCGACCGACCCTGCCGGCACCTCCGACTCCTCGACCGGCACGTCCGGCTCCTCGACCCGCACCGTGTCCTCGACCGGCGCAGGCTCCTCGACCGGCGCAGGCTCCTCGACCGGCTCGGCCGAGTCCTCGGCCGGCATCACGTCCGCCGGTATGGCCGGAAACGCCGCCCGACCCGCAACTCCCTCGGTGACCAGGCCTATCGGCATGAACGCCTGAATGGGCAGGCCCGGATCGAGCGCCATCAACCACTCCGGATCCGGCCACTTCGCTCGCAACTCCGGATAGCTGGTGGTGAGTAAGGAGTCCACGCCCTCCAACCGGTCGGCCAGCGCCTCGGTCGAGGTGAACACGAGCAGGTACGTGTGCTCGCTCGACGTCATCGTGACCGGTTGCTGGCCTGCGGACTCGCCCAGTCCGGGGAGGTAGAGCGCCGCGCCCTCCAGCGCCTGGAAGTACGCCCTGTCGTCACCGCGCAGCAACGCCTCGGCCATCGCCGTCTCGCCGTCGTTGGCCGGTGTCCACGTTGGTTGTGCCACTACCGCCGCCCCAGTCGAAGACGCACCCGGGCCGGTTGGGGTGATGCCGACCCGGTACGTCATGCCGACGCACGACCATACCGAACCCGCGATGGTGCGGCCGACTTCGCGCGGCGGCGGCTGCGGTAGAGTTTGCCGTCTCCCGATCCCGAGCAGGCGGAGCGATGGCACAAACTTTGTCGGTCTCCCCACGGCAGCCAGGCGCCCTCCCGACGATTAAGGATGCGCTTGAGGTCGCCGACGACGACGCGGTCATCACCATCGCGCCCGGCACCTACAACGAAACGGTGCTGCTTCAGGGGCGCCGGCTGAGTCTGGTGGCGGGCGGCGAGCCCGGAAGTGTGATTATCACCTCCGAGACGCCCGGACAGGCGACTATCACCTGTCGTGACAGTCAGATCACGCTGCAGGGATTGACGGTGCGCGCCGGCGACGCACCCGCCGTCGCGAGCATGCGCGGCCGCCTGAGGATCCGCCAGTGCGAGGCGAGCGCGCGCTTCGCCGCCGCGATCAGCGTCAGCGACGGCGCGGTCATCGAGGCCACCGAGGTGAGGGTGACCGGCGGCCAGTACGGCATTCTCATCGAGGACTCCGGCGGGTCCCTCGACCGGTGCGAGATCCGCGACGTCGGCGAGGACGGCCTCATCGTGCGGCTCGGCGCGGATCCGACCATCCGCGATACGGTCATCACCGGCAGCGGCTACCGCGGCGTGTACGTGTACCAGGGCGCCCGGCCGACGCTCGAGCACTGCGAGGTCGCCGAGTCCGGCGACATCGGCATCGCCATCGCGCACCAGAGCGCGCCTACCCTGCGCAGTTGCCAGATCGTCGGCGCCGGTGGCGTCGGCATCACGGTGGGCCGGGGCTGCCGCGGGCTCATCGAGGGCTGCACGGTGGAGAAGTGCGCCGCGCCGGGCATCCAGGTGGACGAGGGCGCCGCGCCGCAGATCGTGGAGGCGCGCGGCGGCACGGTCGGGCCCCGCTCCGTCGACGCCAAGCCCGACGGCGCCGGTCAGCAGGATCCGGAGCGGGTCGAGCGGCTGCTCGCCCAGCTCGACGCGATGGTGGGCCTGGCCGGGGTCAAGGAGGAGGTGCGCGCGCTGATCGACGAGATCCAGGTCAACGAGTGGCGCCGCGATGCCGGGCTGGCCGTCGGCGCGGTCAGCCACCACCTCATCTTCACCGGCGCGCCCGGAACGGGTAAGACCACCGTGGCCCGGATCTACGGCGAGCTACTCAAGGCGCTCGGCGTGCTTCCCGGCGGCAAGTTCAAGGAGGTCGCCCGGCGCGACCTGGTCGGCCAGTACATCGGCCACACCGCGGAGAAGACCAACGCCGTGTTCGAGGAGGCGCTCGGCGGGGTGCTGTTCATCGACGAGGCCTACACCCTGTCCCGCTCGAGCGGCGGCGGGGCGGACTTCGGCCGGGAGGCCATCGACACGCTGGTCAAGCTGATGGAGGACCACCGGGACGCGATAGCCGTCATCGTCGCCGGGTACACCGGCGAGATGCTCGAGTTCCTGGACGCCAACGCGGGTCTGGCGTCGCGTTTCGCGAAGACCCTGGAGTTCGCGAACTACAGCCCCGACGAGTTGGTGCTCATCGTCAATCGCATCGCGCACGGCGACGACTACCTGCTCGCCGCCGGCCTCGACGACGCGCTGCGCGAGTGGTTCGGCCAGGTCGAGCGCGACCAGAACTTCGGCAACGCGCGTGAGGCACGCCGGCTGCTGGAGAGCATGCGCAAGGCGCAGTCCGGCCGGCTGCGCAAGCTCGGCCGCGTCCCGGACCGCGATGACCTGCGCACTCTGGTCCTCGACGATCTGCTCGGCGCCACCCGGTAGCGGCGCCGCCCACCCCGCTCCGCCGACATCCCACGTCGGCCGGTTACGATCACCCGTACGAGGACGATTACGGTAGGAGAACTCCGCCGGCCGCGCCCGTGGCCCGCCTCGACGACACCTGATAGCCTCCGGCCGAGTGGACCCGCGTATGTCGATTGAGCCGCTGGTACCCGACCTACCCGGGTACGGCGATGTGACGCTGATCAGCACCGGCAGCTCGTCGCTGGTGTTCCGTGCGGTGCAGACCAGGTTGTCGCGCACCGTGGCCATCAAGGTGCTGCTCGTCGACGGGGACTCCGCCCTGCAGGCGATGTACCAGCGCGAGCTGGAGACGACCGTGCTGCTGTCCAGCCAGCCGCACATCGTCGGCATCATCGACACCGGTACCACCAGCGCCGGCAACCCGTACATCGTCATGGAGTACTGCCCCGGCGGCTCGTACGCGCAGATCCTCAGGCAGCGCGGCCCCCTGCCCGTCGACGAGGTGGTTGACGTCGGCATGAAGGTCGCCGAGGCGCTGCAGGCCGCGCACGACGTGGGCGTCCTGCACCGGGACGTGAAGCCGTCCAACATCCTGCGCTCCGCGTTCGGTCCGTCGCTTGCCGACTTCGGCATCGCCCGCGCCCCGCACATGCTGTCCAGCACCATGAGCGTCAACCGGATGACGCCGCACCACGCGTCGCCGGAGGCGATGCGCAAGGACGACCAGACGGCGGCCTCCGACCTGTACAGCCTCGCCTCGACCATGTGGCAGTTGCTGACCGGACAGCCGCCGTTCGTCGATGCCAAGCGCACCGACCTGGACAGCCTGCGCCAGCGGGTGCTCAACGAGCCGGCGCGGCCGGTGCCCCGGCCGGACGTGCCCAGTTGGCTGCAGCATGAGTTGCTGACCGCGCTGGCCAAGGACCCGGCCGCCCGGCACCCCAGCGCGGCGGCGTTCGCCGAGGCCCTGCGATTCCACGCCTACAACACGCCGACCGGCGCACCCGCCTCGGCACCGCCCGCCATGCCGGCCGGCCCGGTCGGCGCGCCGATGTCGGGGGTACCGCAGCAGTACGCCCAGCAGTACCCGCCTCAGCAGTACGCCCAGCAGTACCCGCTGCAGGGGTACGGACAGCAGTACCCGCTGCAGGGGTACCCCTCTCAGCCGTACTCGCCGCTGGTTCATCCGCAGCAGGAGTACCCGCAGCAGGAGTACCCCCAGCAGGCACCGGCGGTGCCCCAGCCACCCGCCCCGCCGCAGGCGTACCAGCCGCAGCCGCCGGCGTACCAGCCCCCGCCGCAGGCACCCGTTCAACCGCAGGCGTACCCACCCCAGCCACCGGTGGTGCCGCACCTGCCGGCGGCGATGGCGTCGGCCCCGCCGGCGGCGCCGACCAGCGCGCCCAGGGACGCGTTCCGCTGGCCGTCGGCCGCACCCACCCGCCGCGACGAGCCGGTGGTGGAACAGGCCGCTCCGGTGCTCGATCCGGCGGCCAAGGAGGCGGCGGGCGCCTCCACGATCCTGTGGCACGACAGCCCGGCCGCTGAGTCCTCCGCCGGAACCTTCGGTGAGCCAGCCGCCGACGGGGCCGAGCCCGACCCGCAGCCGGCCGGGCCGGACCACGAGGAGGACGCCAACCCGCCGGCAGAGGAGCCGGACGATGGCCGGATGTCGCTCGACGACCTGCTGCGGCCCATCGACGAGGAGCCGGACGAGCCCGGGCCGCACGATCTGCCGCCCGCGGAGGTCTCGAACGGCGCGGCGCTGACTCGGCCGACGGAGTTGCGCCCCACCCTCACCCCGCCGCACGAGACCCAGGCACCGGTCTCCGCCCCGCCCACCCCGTCGTACCCGGTCGGCCCGGTCTCGAGCCCGCCAGGTCAGTTGGGCTGGCCCGGCGAAGGCGGGTACAGCTACCCGTCCGGCCAGCCGATGTCGGGACCCCCGATGTCGGGCCCCCCGATGTCCGGCCCGCCGATGTCCGGCATGCCGATGTCCGGACCACCCATGTCGGTGCCGCCGCTGTCGGGACCGCCGATCTCGGGCGACCCTTTCGCCCCGCGACCGATGTCGGGCTCGCCGATGTCGAACGGGCCGATGATGGGTGGCCCCATGTCCGGCGCGCCGTCGTCGGGCGGGCCGTACGACCAGATCCCCCGGGACCGGTTCGGCAACCCGGCGCCTCCGTCCCGGCCCGGGCTCGAATTCCGCAAGGTCCCGGTCAAGCCCGGCCGGCCCCGGTCGCGCGACTCGGAACGGCCGCGGATACCGCTGGTCGCGATCGGCGCCTTCGTTGGGCTGATCGTGTTCGTGGTCATCGGCATCAAGTTCGCCGCGGGCGGCGACTCGTCCAAGCCCAATTCGGCCAACGTGGCCGGCGTGTCGCCCCAGGCGACCGCGGTCAACTCGCCGGCAGGCAAGCCGTCGGCCGCCAAGCCCCCGGCGGGCAAACCCCCGGCCGCCAAGCCCCCAACGGGCAAGCCCAACCCGACGGTCACCGCCAACCTCACCCACGAGGGTGCGCCCACCGACGTCAAGCTGACCGACAAGCACACCAGCATCACCCTGACGTGGACCGATCCGGCCCACGGCACCGTGCAGTTCTACGTGCTCGGCGCGCCCGCGCCCAACGTGCCGGCGCTGGTGGGCAGCGTCCCCGCGGGCACCACCACGTACACCCAGGACGGCGTCAACACGAGCGTCGACTACTGCTACACGGTGGCGGCGATCTACAGCGCCTCCGACTACGCGATCTCGCCCCAGGTGTGCACCAACCGGCGCAAGTGAACGACCGACCGGCCGCCGGGCCCGGCGGCCGGTCGCGGTTGCCGGCCCTCAGGCGCTATCTCCGGAGCCTGTGCTCGCCTCGCCAAAATGCGGCTGCGGCTGCGCTCAGGCGCTATCCCCAGAGCCTGTGCTCGCCTCGCCAAAAAGCGGCTGCGGCTGCGCTCAGGCGCTATCCCCAGAGCCTGTGCTCGCCTCGCCAAAAAGCGGCTGCGGCTGCGCTCAGGCGCTGATCGAGATGCCGATCCCGCCCCGGGTCTGGCCGCCGTAGCGGGCCTTTTCCCGGTCCAGGTCGAGGCGGCCGATGCGCATCCGGGCCGAGCGCGCCTCGTCGTCGAGCAGGTCCGCCGGGATGATCCAGGCGATCTCGAACTCCAGGCCGTCCGGGTCCTGGCCGTACAGGCTCTTGGTCGTGCCGTGGTCGCTCGCGCCCACCAGCGCCCCGGCCCCGGTCAGCAGCCCGCGCAGCCGCTCCAGCTCGTCGAGGGTGTCGACCTCCCACGCCAGGTGGTAGAGGCCGACCGTGGACCGCCCGGCCGGCGACGGGCCGGCCGCCGCGCCGATCTCGAACAGGCCGAGATCATGATCGTTGTTCGAGTCGGGGGCCTGCAGGAACGCCATGCCCGGGCCGGTCGTGACCGCCCGGAAGCCCAGCACGTCACGGTAGAAGGCGACGCTGCGCTCGACGTCACGGACGTAGAGCACCGCGTGGTTGAGGCGATGGATAGGCATCGTGGGGTCCCTCCTGATACGTGACCACAACGGTACGGCGGCCAGCCGGCCAGCGCGCCCGAGCGTGCCGTAGGCCACGCCCGCGCGGGGGCGAGGGTGCGACAGCATCAACCGGCCGGGCCGGCTGCCTCAGTCCTCGGTGCCGAGCGCCTCGAGCGCCGGCAGCGCCGCGGCCAGCGCGGCCCGCTGCTCCTCGGGAAGGCGGGCCATCCAGGCGTCGAGCAGCGCGGTCCCCTGCGAGCGCACCTCGTCCAGCAGCGCGGCGCCGGCCTCGGACAGCGCCACCCTGGTCGACCGGGCGTCGACCGGATCCGGGCTGCGTACGATCAGCTCCCGCTCGTCCAGCAGGGCCAGCAGCCGGGTCATGGTGGGCGCGGTCATCGACTCCCGGGCGGCCAGCTCACCGAGCCGCAGCGGGCCGTACTTCTCGATCGACGCCAGCGTGGACAGCTGCAGTGGCGACACGCCCATGTCGGCCTTAAGCCGGATCCTCCGGTACAAACGGGCCACCGCTATGCGCAGGCGCGCCGCGAGATGGGGATCTGCTTCAACCGGCGCGGTCATCACCGGCCACTCCCTTCGAACTGCGGGGCCGTGGTCAGGCAGACTACCGCGCCAGCAAGGTTACCGGCCGTAACACGTCAGGCATCGGCCGCCGCCAACTCGCCGATCCTGCTTCTCGCCGCTCAGGACGCCGAGCGCAGCCCGTTCACGGCGAGGTCGGCCGCGTGCTGGATCTGGTCGATGCCGTTCTGCTCGCTGGGGTGGTAGTTGGACAGCACCACCACCAGCCAGTCGTGCCCGGGCTCGATGATCCGGCCGACGCTGTTGACGATCCATTTGTAGTTGTCGGCGCTGTAGGACAGCCAGCCGTTCTTCACGTACACGTTGGTCGCCTGCTTGCTCGCGGCGTCGGGAACCCCCCCAGCGCTGATCGCTCTCCACCCGGTTCATCAGGCTGAAGATGTAGTCGCAGCTGGCCGCGTCCAGCGGCCCGGGGGTGCCGTGGCCGGCCGCGGAGGCGGGCGGCGCGCCGTCCGGCGGGTCGGTCGGGGTGTTGGCGGCCGGCGGGTTGCTGATCACCTGCAGCAGCCGCAGCTGGTCGGCGGCGGTGGTCTTGGTCAGCCCCCAGTACCCGTCCGTGCCCGGGACGGTCTCGGTGAGCCCGAACACCCGGTTCGCGGCGGCGAGCCCGTCGGCGCCGCCGAGGTCGTTCCACAGGGCGGTGGCCGCGTCGTTGTCGCTCTGCGTGATCATTTTGACCGCGTTGGCGTCCTCGGTCGAGCTCAGCTTCTGGTTGGCCTGCTGGTGCTGGTAGAGCACGGTGGCCAGGATGTCGACCTTGATGATGCTGGCGGTGTCGAACTGCTGGTCCTGCTGGTAGAGGACCTTCTCGCCGGTGTCCTGGTCGAGCAGGGCGAGCGCGGCGTGGGTGCCGGACGGGCCGAGATACGACGCCACCGCCGCGCGAACGGCGATCGCCGGATCGACCTTGGGCGACGGGGACGGGCTGGGGGACGCGCCGCCCCAGGTGGTGGTCCCGCTGGCGGAGGCGCTCTGGCCGCCCGGGCCGGCGTACACGCCGTAGATGATCACCATCGCTCCGGCCAGCACGATAGCGATGATCACAGCTCCGACCGTGCCTGGCCGTCCCGATGCACGCGACATGGGCCCCACAATGGACCTGAATTGTCCCCATTAGGTAAACGGAAGGTCACTATTAGGTCAACGAGATCAACTCGGCTCGCCGCCAACTTCCAGGACCCTCACAGGGAGTTCCAAGTTTCGGCCGGTACACCGTAACTGCAGCTAGACCGGCTAGTGATGAACCGTGGGGGTGGAGTGCGGTGACCGATGTGTCGAGCCGCCAGACCAAGGTGCTCGTCGTTGACGACGAGCCCAACATCTCGGCACTGCTCTCCGCGACGCTACGCCTGATCGACTTCGATGTCCGTTCCGCCGGCGGCGGCAACGAGGCACTGCTGGCCGCCGCCGAGTTCCAGCCCGATCTCGTGGTACTGGATGTCATGCTGCCCGACCTGGACGGCTTTCAGGTTGCCCAGCGGCTGCGCTCGGGCGGGCGGCCGGTGCCCGTGCTGTTCCTCACCGCCCGCGACTCGGTGGAGGACCGGATCTCCGGCCTGACCGTCGGCGGCGACGACTACGTGACCAAGCCGTTCAGCCTGGAAGAGGTCGTGCTGCGGATCCGGGCGATCCTGCGCCGCACCCACGCCGAGCCCACCCCGACGCCGGACGACGGGGTGCTGCGCTACGCCGACCTGGAGATGGACGAGGACGCCCACGAGGTACGCCGGGCCGGCAAGCTCATCGACCTGTCCCCCACCGAGTTCAAGCTGCTGCGGTACCTGCTGACCAACGCCGGCCGGGTGGTCAGCAAGGCGCAGATCCTCGACCGGGTGTGGAGCTACGACTTCGGTGGCGAAGGGCGCATCGTCGAGTCGTACGTGTACTACCTGCGCCGCAAGATCGATAAGGCTGCCCCTCCGCTGATCCACACCGTGCGCGGCGTCGGGTACGCGCTGCGCCTGCCCAGAGGCGCCGAGGAGTGATCCGCCGCCGGGGCCTGCGGCGCTGGCGACCTCGACGGTGGCGGCGCTGGAGCCTGCGGTCCCGGATGGTGGCGGCGATCGCGAGCCTGGCCGGCGTCGCGCTGATCCTGGCGAACCTGGCCGGCCTGTTCCTGCTGCACTCCTACCTGCTCGGCCGCATCGACCAGCAGCTGGCCAGCACCGTGAGCGCCTACGAGCACACCCCGGCGGCCAACGAGCCGGACCTGCCCGCCGCCCGCCCGCGCTTCCTGCAGAACCTCTCCCCCGAGCTTCGGGTCTACATCTTCGCGCCGGACGGCTCGCTGGTGCGGGGCAGCGCCGACAGCGGCGGCGGCGCGCCCGACCTGGGCTCGTTCGGGGCGCTGGCCGACCGGGCCGACGCCGGCCCGTACACGGCCCGGAACACGCGCAGGGGCGACCCGTGGCGGGTGCAGACCGCGCACCGCGAGGACGGCGACGTCGTCGCCGTCGCGGTGTCGCTGCGCCAGGTCGACGCGACCGCCGACCGGCTCTCCGCGATCGATTCCGCGGTCACCCTGCTGATGCTCCTGCTGCTCGGGCTGGCCGCCGCCTCGGTGGTGCGGCTCGGCCTGGCCCCGCTGACCCATATGGAGGACACCGCCGAGGCCATCGCCCGGGGCGAGGTGTCCCGGCGGGTCGAGGGCAGTGACCCACACACCGAGGTGGGCCGGCTGGGCATCGCGTTGAACACCATGCTCGGCCAGATCGAGGCGGCGCTGGCCGCCCGTACCGCGTCCGAACAGCGGCTGCGCCAGTTCCTCGCGGACGCCTCGCACGAGCTGCGCACCCCGCTGACCTCGATCCAGGGCTTCGCCGAGCTGTACCGGCGCGGCGGCGCCCCGCCCGGCCCGGCGCTGGACGAGGCGATGGGCCGGATCGAGTCCGAGGCCGCCCGGATGGCGCTGCTCGTGGCCGACCTCATGCTGCTGGCCCGGCTGGACCAGGAGCGGCCGCTGGACCGCTCGCCGGTCGACCTGCTGGCCATCGCGATGGACGCGGTACGCGACGCGCACGCCCGGGTACCGGGCCGGTTCATCCGGCTGGAGCCGTCCCCCGAGCCGCCCATGGTGTACGGCGACGAGCCCCGGCTGCGCCAGGTCGCCACCAACCTGATCGCCAACGCCCTCCAGCACACCCCGGCCGAGGCCGCGATCACGGTGCGGGTGGACACCGTGCGCCCGTCCGACGGCGAGCCGACCGCCGCGGTCGGGCGGGAGCCGGACCCGGGCACGCCGCTGGCCGTCCTGGAGGTCGTGGACACCGGGCCGGGGCTGACCCGCGCGGAGGCGGTCCACGTGTTCGAGCGGCTCTACCGGGCGGACCCGAGCCGCTCGCGGGCCGCCGCGCCGGCCGGCACCACCGCATCCGCCACCGAGGCCGAGTCCGCCAGCGGGGCCAGCGGGGCCGGGCTGGGGCTGGCCATCGTGGCCGCCATCGTCACCGCGCACGGGGGCCGGGCCGAGCTGCGCACCGCCCCCGGCGCCGGGTCCGCGTTCCGGGCCCTGCTGCCGCTGCGCACGCCGCCCGGCGCCCCCGCCGATGACGAAGAGGCGTGCGACGAGGAGCCGGGCGGCCAGGGGGTCGACGGCCGGAAGCACGGCGGCCAGGGGGCCGACGGCGGGGACGGGCCTTACCCGATCGAGCTGACCGGCTCGCCGCGGGGCTGAGTAGTCGCCCGGTCTGCCGGCGGCGGATCGGGCAGACTGGTGGCATGACCGACGAGAGGCGGGGACGGCTACGGGTCGAGACCGGCCACAAGCGGGTGCGCGCGTACCTCAACGGGGAGCTGGTCGCCGACACCCTGCGGCCGTTGCTGGTGTGGGAGGTGCCCTACTACCCGACCTACTACATCCCCTCCGGCGACGTGCTGGCCGAGCTGCGCGGCACCGGCGCCACCGACCACTCGCCGAGCCGGGGCGACGCCGACGTGCTGAACGTGGTGACCAAGCGCGGCACGGCGGCCGGGGCGGCCCGTTGGTACCGTGACTCGCCCGTCGAGGCGCTGCGCACCGCGGTCCGGCTGGACTGGGGTGCGATGCACGAGTGGCTGGAGGAGGACGAGCCGGTCTACACCCACCCCCGCGACCCGTACACCCGGGTGGACATCCTGGGCAGCGGGCGGCACGTGCGCGTGGAGCTGGACGGGGTGACCCTGGCCGACTCGCACAACCCCCGGATCCTGTTCGAGACCGGCCTGCCGCCGCGCTACTACCTGCCGATCGGCGATCTCCGCACCGACCTGCTGCGCCCCTCGCAGACCCAGACCCACTGCCCGTACAAGGGCACCGCCGCGTACTGGTCGATCGAGGTCGAGGGGCGCCTGCACGAGGACCTGGTGTGGATCTACCGCACCCCCCTGCCGGAGAGCCAGAAGATCGCCGGATTGGCCTGCTTCTACAACGAGAAGGTGGACATCGACCTCGACGGGGTGCGGCAGGAGCGGCCCCGGACGTTGTTCAGCTGACCCGCGTCAGTCCAGCACCACCACGCTGCGCAGCACCTCGCCCCGGCTCATCCGACCGAACGCCTCCTCGACATCCTCGAGCCCGATCGTCTCGCTCACGAACCTGTCCAGCGGCAGCCGGCCCTGCTGGAACAGCGTGATCAGCGTGGGGAAGTCGCGGCTGGGCAGGCAGTCGCCGTACCACGAGGACTTGAGTGCGCCTCCGCGACCGAACACGTCGAGCATCGGCAACTCCAGCGTCATCTCCGGCCGCGGCACCCCGACCAGCACCACGGTGCCGGCCAGATCCCGGGCGTAGAACGCGCTGCGGTACACCTCCGGCAGGCCCACCGCGTCGATTGCCACGTCCACGCCGTTGCCGCCGGTGAGCGCCCGGATCGCCTCGACCGGCTCGGTCTGGCGGGAGTTGATGACGTGGGTGGCCCCGAAGTCGCGGGCCCAGGCCAGCTTGCGGTCGTCCACGTCGACCGCGATGACGGTGGTGGCGCCGGCCAGGCTCGCGCCGGCGATCGCCGCGTCGCCCACCCCGCCGCAGCCGAACACCGCCACGCTGTCGCCGCGCCCGACGTTGCCGGTGTTCATGGCGGCGCCGAGGCCGGCCATCACCCCGCAGCCGAGCAGGCCGGCGACCGTGGCCGGCGCCTGCGGGTCGACCTTGGTGCACTGGCCGGCGGCGACCAGCGTCTTGGCCGCGAACGCGCCGATGCCCAGCGCGGGCGACAGCGGCGTGCCGTCGGCCAGCGTCATCTTCTGGGTGGCGTTGGCGGTGTTGAAGCAGTACCACGGGCGACCCCGCCGGCACGCGCGGCACTGGCCGCAGACCGCGCGCCAGTTGAGCACCACGAAGTCGCCGGGCGCCACGTCGGTGACCCCGTCCCCGACCGCCTCGACCACGCCGGCCGCCTCGTGGCCGAGCAGGTACGGGTAGTCGTCGCCGATCCCGCCCTCGCGATAGTGCAGGTCGGTGTGGCAGACGCCGCACGCCCGCACCGCGACGAGCGCCTCGCCCGGACCGGGGTCGGGCACCACGATGGTCTCCACCGTGACCGGAGCGTCCTTGGCCATGGCGACCACCGCAGAGACCTGACTGGGCATGCTGGGCTTCCTTCCGTCGACGAGGTACCACCGTCCTATCAGAGCCGGCCGCCTCGCGACAACGGCCGGTGCGCGCGGGCCCTCGGGAAAAACCGCGACTATCCCTTGTGGACATTCGGGCGGTCGGCGTTGATCTCGGAATATTCGCAAGTTCCAATCTGAGTCTTGCCACCCGAGATCGCGATGGGCGATAGTGGCGCGGTGTCATGGTTCCGGATGGGTACCGCCATCGTCGGCCGGTACGTCCTGCTCGGCCCAATCGGCTATGGCGGCGTCTCGGTGGTGTACAAGGCCATCGACACACTTCGCGGCGTGCGCAGCGCGGTCAAGCTGCTCGCGCCCGCCCTGGCCGGCGATCCCCGCGCCCGGATCAGGGTGCACGAGGAGGCCGTGATCACCGAGCGGCTGCGCCACCCCAGCGTCCCGAAGGTGTACGGGTTCGGCGACGCGCCACTGCCGGACGGCCGGTGCGTGCCCTACGTCGCGATGGAGCTGCTGACCGGCGCGGTGCTGGCCGGCCGGCTCGCCGGCGGGGCGCTGCCCTGGCGGGAGGCGGTACGGACAGCGGCGACCATCGCCGACGTGCTGGCCATCGCGCACCGGCGAGGGGTGGTGCACCGCGACCTGACCCCCGGCAACATCATGATGACGTCGAACGGCGTGAAGATCATCGACTTCGGCGCGGCCACCACCGTCGAGCCGGTCTCCGCCATGGCCCGCGCCGCCGGGCCGCTGCCCGCCCGCCGTGCCAGCATCGCCAACTCCCCCGCCGATGACGTGTACGCGCTGGGCGTGGTGCTGTACCAGATGCTCACCGGGCGCTCGCCCTACCCGAGCGCTGGGCCGGACGGCGACCTGGCCGCGGCCCGGCTGCGGCACAGCGCCCCGGTCCCGGTGCTGCTGGTGCCGCAGCTGCCGGACGGGCTGGCCGAGCTGTGCCGGGACTGCATGGCCAGGCGTCCCGAGGGCCGGCCGGACAGCGCCACCGTCGCGCTGGCGCTCTGGGCCATGCTGGCCGCCGAGCCGGGTCAGCTCATCCGCTGGCGCCGACCGACTCCGTCCGCTGCCCAGGCCCCGGCGGTTCGGTCGCGGCGCCGGGCGCGCCGGCCGGCTCCGCGACACGCCGCGCCGGCCGCCGCCGCGCGCGCCCGATCAGCGCCTTACTCCACGGGGTGCGACTGAGCAGGGCGGCCACCGCCACCGCGAGGAGGAAGTCCAGCACGCAGATCGTGAAGGTCACCGTCACCGCGTGCCGGGCCACCCCGGCCGGCAGCCGGCGCTGCAGGTAGAGCAGGCCGGTCAGGATCGCCGGATGGCTCAGGTAGATGCCGAAGGACAGGTACGTGCCGGAGGCCACTATCCGGCCCGACCACCGCCGACCGGCCAGCCACACCGAGACCTGGTAGAAGGCCGCGATCGCGGCGAGGCTCAGCGGCACCGTGATCGGCTGCAGCGAGCGCCCGGCGAACTCGGGCGGCTCGCCGGCCTGCACCGCGCCGAGAAACAGCCCGGTCGCCGCCAGGCACACGCCGGCCAGCGCGAACCCGACCACCAGCCGCCGGCGCATCGCCCAGGCGTGGAACCGCCCGAAATGGATGGCGGTGACGCCGCCGAGGATCACCCAGAACTGGTACGCGGTCAGGCTCGACTCGCCGACGAACGCGCGCCACCAGCCCTCCGGCTGGTACACGTAGTGGAACAGCGCCATGGTGGCCAGTTCCAGCAGGCCGGAGACGATCAACAGCCGGCCGTGATGCCCCCGGGTGGCGTGCAGCAGCTTGAGGAACACCGGGAAGACCAGCGCGAACTCGACGCTGACCAGCAGGAAGTACATGTGGTAGCCGTCGGTGCCCTGCAACAACCCGACGAACCAGGTCCACGGCAACTGCCGCAGCGCGCCCCCGGAGTAGGCGGTGACCAGCCCGAGTACTGCGTAGAACGTGCTCCACACCAGGTACGGCACGCCCAGCACGGCGACTCGCCGGCGCAGCGAACCGGGCGTGCTGTCCACCCGGCCGTCGGCCCGAACGTCCGACCAGTGCACGTGGACCAGGACCAGCGCGCTGATGAAGAAGAACGCCTGCCGGGTGTAGTGCAGGACGTTGACCACCGCGTTGGCCGGTCCGCTCTCCATCGGGTTGGCGTTGGACACGACGTGGGTGGCCACGACGGAGGCGCAGATCAACAACCGCATCACGTCGATCTGCGGAAGCCTGGCCGGCCGCGGCCGACCGCCGTCCCGGGTCTGCGCGGCCGAGGCGGATCGAGGCGCGGCCGAGCGCCCGCCACGCCCCTCCGGGGCGGCTGGCACCGGACGCTGGTTGGTGGAGGAAATGGCGGCCTCGGCCGAACTGGTTGGCACTCGCATCGGTGTCCAGCTTGCCGCAATTCGCCCGCGACGCAACCTGGTATGGGTAGGAGTTGCCTGGGAAGTCAACGCCAAGCCGCTGGTAGCGGCCTCGCGGGCGGTCACGCCGGGGAATGGTCGGTCGCGGCGCGGTGGGATTGAGCGGTACGGCATGCTGGCAGGGTGGCCGATCTTCTGCCGGTGACCCGCTCCGTCGCCATCCCTCGCAGCGAGTTGAGCTGGCGGTTCAGCCGCTCCGGCGGGCCGGGCGGCCAGTCGGTGAACACCGCCGACTCCCGGGTCGAGCTGCGGTTCGACCTCGCCGGTACCACCGCCCTGCCGGATCATCTCAAGGCGCGCGCGCTGGACCGCCTCGGCTCGCGGCTGATCGACGGCGCGATAGTGGTGACCGCGTCGGAGCACCGTTCGCAGCTGCAGAACCGGCGGGCCGCGGAGGCCCGGCTGGTCGCCCTGCTGGCCGAGGCGGTGGCGGCGCCGGCCAAGGCCCGCCGGCCGACCCGGCCGTCCCGGGGCAAGGTGCAGGCCCGGCTCGACGCCAAGAAGCGCCGCGGCCAACTCAAGCAGCAGCGCCGCGGCACCGAGGAGTAAGCCGGCGCCGGGCCGCGTCGCTACCCGTCGCCGGGCTGATCTGTCAGAGTCGGTACATGCGCGCACAGATCCTCGCCGACGGCGCCCAAGATCTGCCCGGAGTCAGGTTCGTCGGAATAGTCCTCGGACTGCTGCTGATCTACGCCGCGATCCGGGCCATGTTCGGCAAGGGCAAGGGCAAGCGCTGAGCACACCCGGGCCGGGCGCCGGCCCGGACCCCTCAGGCGGCGTTGCTCGGCTTGATCTCGTCCGGGTCCTGGCTGGGCACCACGGTCGGCATCGGCTGCAGGTGGAACCGCTGCTCGAGGTTGGGCAGCAGTACGCCCAGCGCGCTGATGGTGTGGCTGCGGTCGCCGCCACCATCGTGCATGAGCACTATCGAACCGGTGGTGGTCTGACTCAGCACCGTGTTCTCGATGGTGGACACCGCCGGCACCGTCCAGTCCTGCGGGTCGACGCTCCAATCCAGCGAGCTCATGCCCATCTCCGTGGCGATCTGCACGATCTGCGGTGACCAGTTGCCGCCGGGCTGCCGGTAGTACTTGATGGGCGTACCGGGCGCCGCCGCCTCGATCGCGTCGGTGGTGCGCTGGAGTTCGCTGCGGATGTACGACTCGGACTTGCCGGCCATCTCCTCGTCGTGGTCCCAGGAGTGGTTGCAGATGGTGTGCCCGTCGGCGACGATCGCCTGCACCAACTGCGGGTACTCCTGCACCTGCTCGCCGATGAGGCAGAACGTCGCGTGGATTTTGTACTGGCGCAGCAGGGCGAGCACCTGGAGGGTCCAGTCCGGGTTCGGCCCGTCGTCGAAGGTGAGCGCGACGTTGCCGTTGCCGGTGTCGGTCAGCGCACCGTCCGGCCCGGTCGGGTCGGGCGGCAGCGGAGGCCCGGACGGCACCGGGGCCGACGGCGAGGGCGTGGGGCTGGCGGACGGGAACGCGGGCCCCGCACCGGGACGGTCCGCCTGAGCGCCCGAGTCCGGTCGAGCGGCGGTCTGCGCGTGATGTCTGCCGACTCCGGCGAGGCCGAGGCCGATCAGCACGGCCGCCACCATCATCATCGCTATCACCGCGGCCGTGTACCGGCGCCGCGGACTCCACCGCTCACTCACAAAGTCAACGTTAGGCACAAACCATAGTGAGATATCTTCTAACCATTGATATCATCACAAAATCACTCAAATCGGTCAGTCGTCGGTGCGGTGTCGGCGGCGGGCCGCTGGGGCCGAGTCATGACGGCATCGGCGCCGGCCGCGCCCGGATGGCGGTCACGCTTCCGCGCAGCACGCACTGCCCCGACCCGTACCCGATGACCAGCGTGTCGCCGCCCGCGACCGGGACGGCGGGCCCGTCCTCCGGCTCGAGCACCCCGTGCCCGGCATCGACCACCACCACGCAGAAGCCCGGGTCGAGCACGCTGATCGGGTCCGGGCGCAGCAGTTCGGCGGCGAAGAACTCGTCGGCCGCCGCGGGGAACAGGCGCGCGACTCCGGGACGGCCGGCGATCCCCTCCGATCCGGCCGACGCCCGGTCGCGGCGCAGGCCGGACAGCCGGTCTGCGCCCCAACCGCTGCGGTCCACACAGGCCAGCGCCCGGTCGCGGGGCAGCCCGAGCAGCGCGGTGGCCGGGTCCAGCCCGAAGCCGTCCTGCTCCAGCATCACCGAGAAGTCGGTGGCCTCCTGCACCTCCACCAGCAGCACGCCCTCGCCGATGGAGTGCGGCAGGCCGGCCGGTACGAGCACGGTGTCGCCGGCACGCACGGGCACCCGGTTGACCGCGGCGAGCATGGCAGCCGAATCCCGCCCGGCGATCCAGCCGGCCAGCTCATCCCCGCCGACCGGACGACGGAAGCCGAGGAACACCTCCGCGTCCGGTACGGCGTCGAGGATCACCCAGGCCTCGGTCTTGCCGTACGGGGACGCCAAATGGGCGCGGGCGAACCCGCGGTCGGGGTGCACGTGCAGCGGCAGCCGTTGCCCGGTGTCGAGCAGCTTGACCAGGATCGTGGGGTCGGCGCCGTACCTGGCCACGTGCCCGGGTCCCAGCCACCGCTCGGGCGCCTCGGCTATCGCGTCGGCCAGCGGCCGGCCGTCGGGCAGGACGGTCATCCCGTCGGCGGGCGCGCCACCCTCCCGTCCGGTGCCGAAGCGCGCCGTGGTGGAGGCGATCCAGTCCTCCGGATACGTCTGGCCGGCGGCCGGCAGGTTACGGAACCGGGCGATCCGGCCGGCGCCCCGGTAGAACGTGGCCGGTGGGTTGGCTCCCAGCGCGACGGGCTGCATGCGTCACTCCCTCCGCCGGCCTCCGTGCCCCGTGCCCGCGACGGTCGGTGAGTTCGACCCCGCGCCGGCCAGCATTTTACTTATGGTTATCGATTATTTGCGATCGGCGACATAGGCTCCGCCCTATGTTTTCGCCATCGCGCCGCCGCGCCCTCATCCTGGGCGCGGCCGCCTTGCTGGCCGTCGGCCTGCTACCCGCACCGCACGCGTCCGCCGCAGCCACCGTCCACCGGGTGCTCTTTGACGACACCAAGGCGGAGGATGCGGGCAATGCTGACTGGATCATCAGTACCAGCATGCCAGATCCGTTGTCACAGAACGCCAACCCGACGAGCGAGACCTCCTGGACCGGAGCGCTCTCGGCCTGGGGGGTGGCCCTGCAGAGGACCGGGCAGTACAGCCTCAAGACGCTGGCGCCCGGCAACACCATCACGTACGGCGGCTCCGGTTCGCTGGACCTGTCGAACTTCGACGAATTCGTCATCCCCGAGCCCAACGTGCGCTTCAGCGCCGCCGAAAAGACCGCCATCATGCGGTTCGTCCAGAACGGTGGCGGCCTGTTCCTGATCGTGGACCACACCGGCAGCGACCGCAACAACGACGGCTACGACTCGGTGCAGGTCGCCAACGACCTGTTCACCAACAACGGCGTGGACAACACCGACCCGTTCGGCTTCAGCGAGGACTCCAACGACATCAGCACCGACAACCCGAAGGCCATCCACGACACCAGTAACCCGGTCCTCAGCGGCTCGTTCGGCACCGCGACCGGCAGCATCATCCGTGACGGCAGCACGCAGACCCTGCACCCGGCCGACAACCCGAACGTCAAGGGGCTGGTCTTCCGGACCGGGTCGAGCACGACCGGCACCACCGGCGCGTTCTTCACCACCTCCACGTTCGGCTCCGGCCGGGTGGCGATCTGGGGTGACAGCTCGCCGATCGACGACGGCACCGGACGGTCCGGTAACACGCTCTACAACGGGTGGAACGACCCGGCCGGTACCGATTCGACGCTGGCGCTGAACGCGACCGCCTGGCTGGCCGGCGCCGGCACGAGCGGCGGCGGAGGCGGCGGTGGGGGCGGCGGAGGCGGGGGCGGCGGAGGCGGCTGCACCGCCAGCCAGCTGCTGGGCAACCCGGGCTTCGAGTCGGGCACCTCGCCGTGGACGGCCGGGTCCGGAGTAATCAGCCGATCCACCAACGAACCGCCCCACGCGGGCAGCTACGACGCCTGGCTCGACGGGTACGGCACCACCCGCACCGACACCCTCTCGCAGACCGTGTCCATCCCGGCCACCTGCGCCAACGCCACGCTCTCCTACTGGCTGCACATCGACACGGCGGAGACCACCACCTCCATCGCGTACGACACGCTGACCGTGTCGGTCGGCGGATCCACGGTGGCCACCTACAGCAATCTCAATAAGGCGAACGGTTACGTCCAGCACAGCGTGAACCTCAACAGCTACATCGGGCGCAGCGTCGCGGTCACCTTCACCGGCGCGGAGGACTACCAGAAGCAGACCTCGTTCGTGGTGGACGACACCGCACTTTCCGTCTCCTGAGATTCCGTCTCCTGAGGCCCGTCTCGCTCGTTAACCAGACGTTATTGGAAACGGCCGACGCCGCGCGCCCCTCCGCCAGGGACGCGCGGCGCCGCCGCGTACGGGTCGGGCGTCAGGAACAGGTGACGGCCGTGGGGTTGGGCGTCGAGGAGCCGTTGGCCTGGAAGCCGAACGTCGCCGAGGCGCCCGGCGCCAGGTCGGTGGCCCAGGCCGGCGCCTTGACGGTCCAGGTGGAGCCGCTGGTGGTGACGGTGGCGCTCCACGCGTTGACCAGCGTCACGCCCGACGGCGCGGTCCAGGTGACCGTCCAGTTGTGCCAGGCGGCCGTGCCCTTGTTGGTGACCGTGACATTGTCGTTGAAGCCGCCCTGCCAGGCGCTGGCCACGCTGAAGGCCACCGTGCAGGAAACCCCTCCGCCGCTCGGCGTGCTCGGCTGGCCGGTCGGCCGCGACGAACTCGGTGGCGTGGTCGGCGGCGTGCTGGTCGGCGGGGTGCTGCTCGGCCGGCCGGTGGTCGGCGGGGTCGTCGGGGTGCCGCCGGTACCGCCGGCCACCGGCGGGATCAGGTACGGCTGGAGGATGTCCTGCTTGGCCTGGTTGACCGTGACCCAGTCGTCGGACACGATGCCGCCGGTGTCGCCCGAATCCGGGTTCCACGACCAGTACGTGAACGACATGCCGCCCGTCCCCGAGCCCATGTACTGCAACAGGCTCTGCAGCCAGACCTTGTCGATGTTGCTGGAAAGCGTGGTGCCGAACTCGCCGACCATGATGGGCGCGATGTTCTGCTTGTAGATGTATCCCCAGAAGTAGTCCCAGATGCCGGGCAGGTTGGCCGGGTAGCTGGGGTCGTGGAACCAGGTCTGGTCGGAGACCGACGTGGCGTAGTCGTGCGGCGAGTAGACCACCCGGTTGGCCACGTTGAGCTGCACCGGGTACTGCGCGACGCCGTGCAGGTTGCCGCCCCACCAGCCGCACGGGTCGTCCGGGATGTTGTCCCAGGTGTTGGCGTTGCCACCGTCCAGGCAGCTGATGCCCTCGACGAAGATGAGCCAGTTCGGGTTCACCGACAGGATGGCGTTGCCGGCCCGCTGGGCGGCCAGCCGCCAGTCCCGGCTGGTGTCCCCGCAGCCCCAGCAGGCGCCGGTGCCGTTGGGCGAGGTGCCGTCCGCGTGCGGCTCGTTGTGCAGGTCCGCGCCGATGACGGTCGGGTTGCCCGCGTAGTGCTGGGCCAGCATCTGCCAGTCGGAGATCCAGGTCGACTCCGGCACGGTCGGCGTGTACCACAGCGCGGTCTGGCCCGCGGAGTTCGGTCGGTGCCGGTCGAGGATGATGCGCATGCCCTTCTGGCCGGCGTAGTCGACCACCTTGTCGAGGATCTGCATCGGGGA
Organism: Rugosimonospora acidiphila; assembly: GCF_039543385.1. Classification (NCBI taxonomy): domain Bacteria; kingdom Bacillati; phylum Actinomycetota; class Actinomycetes; order Micromonosporales; family Micromonosporaceae; genus Rugosimonospora; species Rugosimonospora acidiphila. The sequence goes on along the minus strand of NZ_BAABJQ010000011.1, from coordinate 84,898 downwards.
CAGCCCGATCAGATCGGGGTTGACGAAGGTGTTGATGCTGTTGGCCTGCGCGCCGGGCTTGAGCGCGTCGTCGGAGAACGGCACCCGGATCGTGTTGTACCCGAGCGACGCCATGTGGTCCATCATGGATTTCCAGGTGACGCTGGCCCACAGTCCGTGGAACGTCTCGTTGTCGGTCTCCATGCCGAACCAGTTGATGCCGGTCAGCCGCACGGTGGCGCCCGTGCTGTCGACAATCTTGTTGCCGCTGGTGTGCAGATAGCCGGTACCGGTGCCGCCGGACGCGGCCACCGCGGGTGGGGTGTTCAACAGGACCGCGGTCAGCGCGGTCGCGGCGAGGGTGACGGCGCCGGCCAGCGCTGCCAACCTCCGGGGAGCCGACCGGATGGCCGGCCGGAGTGCGCGGATTGCCATGAGGGGTGCCTTCCGGATCTGGTGCGGGCACGCGGCGCGGCGGGGCCTCGGCGGTACCGCCCGGCGCGATGCCTGGTCGGATGCCGCGCGGCACGGCTACCGATCAATGCCCGGCGGGACGCCCTGCTCGGCGCCGCCGGGCGCGGTCCGGCCCGTGCGCTGGGTCGCGGCTGATGGCGGGTGCGCCGCGGGATTGCCCGCACGCGGCGCGTTGATCCGGCTCCCCGGTCATTGTCGAACGGCCCGTGCGGCCGGTCAACCGGCGATGTTCAGGCCGAAGCGGCCCGGCCGCGCGTGGTCGGCCGGGCCGGGCGAGTGGTGCGAATGGGTTTGGTGCGAATGGATCGAGTGGGCTCTCGTGCGGCCGGCGCGGATGGGCCGGCGCCGGGAAACGGCTAGTCCTCGCCGGTGTCGTGGTCCGGGTGGTCCGCCTCGCCGTACTTCCAGTAGCCGCGGGTGTACAACCGCTCGGGCGCGATGCCCCGGTCATTGACCAGGTGGCGGCGGATGCGGCGCATCGCCAACGCCTCGGCGGCCACGAACACCTGCCCCTGCCCGTCGGGCAGTTCGGCCGCGCTGACCGCCAGTTCGAGGGACGAGCCGGCCACCGCGTCCCCCCGGTACACCCAGGTGATGCGCAGGTCGGCCTTGCTGTCCAGCGGGAGCTGCTCCTCGGCGTCGGCCACCTCCACCAGGACCAGGGCCGGCACGCCCGGCGCCAGGGACTCCAGGATGGTGGCGATCGCCGGCAGCGCCGTCTCGTCGCCGGCGATGAGCTGCCAGTCCACCGCGGGGTCGGGTAGGTAACGCCCGCGGGGCCCGACCATCACCACGGTGTCACCGGGACGGGCCCGGTAGGCCCAGGCCGACGCCGGCCCGGCGTGATCATGCAGGACGAAGTCGATATCCAATTCCTTGCGCGCGGGATCGAACCGGCGCGGTGTGTAGGTGCGCATCAGGGGGCGGGGCTGCCCGTCCGGCCAGACCAGCCCGTCCGGGCCGACGGTCGGAAGGGTCGGGTAATCCTGTCCGGGCGCGGGAAAGACCAGCTTGAGGTGGCTGGCCGGGCCTTCCGTAGCAAAGCCCGCCAGATCCTCCCCGGTCAGGGTGATCCGCACGGATCGCGGGGTCAGCCGACTCCTCGATGCCACCGTCAGGTTACGGAAGCGGGGAGCGGTTCGGGGCCTGGGTAAGGTCACCAGGTTACGGTAACCGCAACGTTCGACCCCGAACCTGGCATCGCACCAGCATGTGGCGTATGTCAACCCGCGGGAACCCGGTGACTTGACTGCCTCAACGCCCGTTTTCCGTACCCTTTCCCGTTGCCGGCGCGATCGGTCGGGCCACTGCGCCGGTCGGTAGTCATCGACCCGGACACGCCCGGCCAAACCTCCGGCACGGATCATGGTGTTCAGCGAGGTCCGGCGCCTCACTACAGTAGGCCCGGTGACGCCAGTCTTCGATCTTTGTAACGAGTACATCACGGCATCGGCCCTTCTCGACCCGGTCGCCGCGAGCAGCCGGGGAATCGCCGCCGAGTTCGGCGCGGCCACGGACTACAGCCCCGCTGGCCACGCCGCCCGGGCCGACCTGATCCGCGGCACGCTGGCCAAGCTCACCGGCCTGACCGCGACCTCCGACGCCGACCGGCACGCCGCCGCCCACCTGCGGGAGCGGCTTTCGGCCGAACTCGCCTGGCACGAGTCCGGGGAACCGCTGCGCACGCTGCGCGCCCACTTCGGGCTGATGGGCAGCGTGCGCGACAGCGTCGACCTGCTGCCGCACACCGACGACGACCAGTGGCGCGACGTGGCGTCCCGGCTCACGGCCGTGCCGGCGATGCTGGAGAGCTGGCGCGCGAGCCTCTCCGCCGGGCTGCGGCAGGGTCTTCCGGCCGCGCGGCGCCAGGCGCTTGAGGCGGCCGGCCAGGCCGACCGGTACGCCGGCACGCACGACGCCCTGGTGGCCTCCTACGGCGACGGGCCGCTGGCCGGCGAGCTGACCAAGGCCGCCGCCGCGGCGCACGAGGGGTACGCCGAGATGGGCCGCTACCTGCGCCAGGAGTACGCGCCGAAGGCGGCGGACGCCGACGGGGTCGGCGCCGAGCGGTACGCCGTCGCGTCCCGGCTGAGCCTCGGCCAGGACATCGATCCGGGCGACGCCTACCTGTGGGGCTGGGAGGAGCTGCGCCGGATCGAGGAGGAGATGCGGCGCGAGGCCGACCGGGTCCGCCCCGGAGCCAGCGTGGACGAGGCCATCGCGATCCTCGACGAGACCGAGTACGTGGTCGGGCTGGACGCCTACCGGGGCTGGCTGCAGGAGCGGCACGACTGGGCCATCGACCAGCTGCAGGGCAGGCACTTCGACATCGCCGAGCCGCTGCGTACCGTCGACGTCACCCTGGCGACCTCCTCGCTGTCCGGCGCGGCGTACTACACCGGGCCGAGCGAGGACCTGAGCCGGCCGGGCCGCACCTGGTGGCCGTTGGGTGGCCGGGATCGGTTCTCCACCTGGTCGGAGCTGTCGACCGTGTTCCACGAGGGGGTGCCCGGGCATCATCTGCAGATCGGCGCCACGGTAGCGGCCGGCGATTCGCTGTCCCGCTTCGCGCGGCTATCGATGGTCAGCGGGCACTGCGAGGGCTGGGCACTGTACGCCGAGCGCCTCGCCGACGAGTTGGGCTGGTTCTCCGAACCGGGTACCCGGCTGGGCATGCTCACCGGCTCGGCGTTGCGCGCCGCCCGCGTGGTCATCGACATCGGAGTACACCTGGACCTGCCGCTACCCGACGGTTCACAGTGGACGTTCGAGCGGGCCTGCGAGGTGCTGCGGGATCGGGGCCGCGCCGAGGAGCACCGGGTGCACGCCGAGGTGGTCCGGTACTTCGGCTGGCCGGGCCAGGCCATCTCGTACAAGCTGGGCGAGCGCGGCTGGCTGGCGGCGCGCGAAGAGGCCCGGCGCCGCCCCGGTTTCGACCTCAAGAGCTGGCACACCGCGGCGATCGGGCTCGGACCGATCGGGCTGGCCGGCCTGGCCGAGGCGCTGCGCCGGGTCTGAGCAATCCCGACCCGCCCACCGCCGACTCAGAAATGTGAGATCTTGGTGGCTTTCCGCCCTCATAGGGGCGGAAAGCCACCAAGATTTTAGAGTCGGCGGGTGACCGGGCGCCGGGCTCGCGCGTCGTACGAGTGATGGACGAACGAGAGCAGGTGCGAGAGGTCTACGCCGTGTCGGCCGGCCGGCTGGTGGCCCAGCTGTACGCGCTGACCGGCGACTTCGGCGAGGCGCAGGACGTCGTGCACGAGGCGTTCGCCAAGGCGCTGGTGCGCCCCGGCCAGCTGGCCCGGGCGGACAACCCGGAGGCGTGGCTGCGCACGGTCGCGGTCAACCTGGCCCGGTCGCGGTACCGGCGGCGCGCCGTGTTCGACCGGCTGGTGCGCACCGGCCGGGTGGACCGCCCCGAGGCGTCGGTGCCGGGGCTGTCCCCGGACCGGGTGGCGCTGGTGGCCGCGCTGCAGCGGCTGCCCCACGCGGTACGCGAGTCGATAGTCCTGCACCACCTCGCCGACCTGCCGGTGGCCGAGATCGCCGCGGTGCTCGGCTGCTCACCGAGCACCGTGAAGGCCCGGCTCGTCCGGGGCCGCAGGGCGCTGTCCGAGCTGCTCGGCGAGGACGACCCGGTGGTCGCCCTGGCGCCCGATCCCGAACCCGACCCGCCGGGCGTGCTCGCCGCCGGCCCCAGCCTCAGCGAGGCGCACCATGCCTGAACTCGACTTCTCCGGCCTCGTCGACGAGGTCCGGGCCGCCTACAAGCCGCACTTCGCCGAGGTGACCCGGCGGGCCGCCCGGCGGCGCGCCCGCGTCCGCACCGCCGGGGTGGCCGCCGTCGCGGTGGTGGCGCTCGGCGCCGCCGGCCTGGTCACGGGTACCGGCCACGCCCCGGCCGACTCCGGCCGGCCGAGCCCCTACGATTCCTCGGCGCCGTTCAGCATGGCGCCGGAGTTCGAGGCCGGCGACCTGAACCACCTGTACATCACCTACCTCGCCCAGTCCCAGTGCGAGCTCGGAAAGAACTGCTCGTACATCCTGGCCGCGTCGGCCGACCAGGGCGCCACCTGGCGGCGCGAACCGATCCCGATCCCGTCGGACCGCCAGCTGTTCAGCGTGATCCCGCTGAGCCCGACCACGCTGCTCGTCTCGTACAAAACCGCGAATTTCACGGATCCTCACGCCTCGCCGGCCGGCGACGGGTACCTGGCCAGCACGGACGCCGGTCGCACCTGGCACCTGGTCGACGTACACACCGTCAACGCGATCCCGTCCGGCTGGCAGCCGCTCGAGGTACCCAGTGACGCGTCGCCCCTGGTCGTGGGCGTCGCGGCCGCCTCCCCGGCCACCGGTGCGGTGGTGCGGCTGGCACCCGACGTGGTCCCCAACCCGGCGATGTACGCCCCCAGCCTGGACACCCGGCAGTCGACGACCGCCGGGTTGTGGATCAGCGGACTCCTCGTGCCGCTGGTGCCGCCCGGATCGACCGTGACCCTGACCACGCAGGGGCCGGACGGCACCACCGTGAATCCGGGGATCGGTGTCGGTACCGTCTCGGTGAGCCATAACGGCGGACGCACCTGGGACAACCACACCTTCACCGGCACCGACACCGAGTACCGGGGCCAGCCGGTCACCCCGCTGTTCGCCACCTACGACGGGCGCACCGCATACGTGGCCCTGCCCAAGAACGGCGCCGAGGTCGTCTACCGCAGCACCGACGGAGGAGCCAGTTGGACCGCCGGCGGGACAGTGGACACCGGGACGGGTGGCGACAGCGTGGCCCAGCTGACCGTGCGCCCGGACGGCACGCTGGTGGCCCTGCTGTCCACCGGCTACATCGAGTACGGGAGCACCGACGGTGGCCGCACCTTCCATCGGCTGACTGAGAGCCACCCGAACGCCTATCCGATCCCCGGTGGGTACGCCGACCTCGTCCCCGAGGACACCAGAGGCCCGGACGGCGTCGTCAGCACGTCCTACCCGGCGGTGTGGCTGTCGCCGGACCACACGCACTGGACCCGGGTGGCGTTGAACCCGTGAGGCCGCTCAGCCCTCGGCCTGTACCCTGGCCGGCTCGCCGTACCCGGCCAGGGTCAGCGCACCCAGCAGCGCGAGCACGAACCCGGCCGCCGCCACCGGTATGAACCCGTGCCGCGAATGGTCGCCGAGCACCAGTACGCCGACGATCGCCGGTACCGTCGTCTCCGCCATCACCACGGCCGCGCTGACCACGGTGACCGACCCGGATTGCAGCCCACCGGTGAAGAACAGGAACCCGATGATGCCGCCGACGGCCAGTGCCCACGCCGCCGGATCGCGCAGCAGGTGGCCGGGAGACAGGCTGGTCAGGCCCCGCGCGGCCAGCGCCGTGATGCCGAAACCCAACCCGGCCACCGAACCCAGGATGGCCGGCCGTGCGGCCGAGCGGGTACGCCGCACCGCGAGCCCGCACCCGGCCAGCGCCAACGCGCTGAACAGCAGGCCGAGGCCGAACCACGGGCCGGGCGGCAGCGGGCTCTGCCGGCCCGCCGACGAGGCGAGCAGCCCCAACCCGGCGCACACCCCGCCCACCGCCCACCACTGCCGGCCGCTGGGCCGCGCCGCCAGCAGCGGCACCGCCACCACCGCGGTCACCGCGAGATTGGACGCCTGGCCCGCCTGCACCACGAACAGCGGCAGGTTGCGCAGGGCCAACACCTGAAGCACCCAGCCGGCGGCGTCAAGGGTGACGCCCGTCACGAACGGCGCCTCGCGCAGCGCGCGAACCAGCAGCCGTGCACTGACCGTGCCAGCACTCTGCGGTGCGCGACGCGCGCCGACCGCCTGCAGCACCGACGCGACGCCGTAACAGACCGCCGAGCCGAGGACGGCCAGCAGTCCCGAAATCACCAGCTCACCGTAACGGTAGCGGCTGATCTTGCGACGGCGGCTCCGGCGTCGCCGGACGCCGTTGTCACGGCGACGCCGGTCCGCATAGATCGATAAACATCGACATCGTCGCATGGCGATGGGCGCCATGTTCCGTCGGATACCCGATAGTTCGGCCATCGCAGGGCGCGATGTCCCCCGTGGCCCCGACCATCACATTGGCCCGCCACCTGCGTCGCTTTCGTCGGGAACGACGGCCATGATGTGATGGGAGTTCCCGCCATCCCAGGAGGTCCACCCTGTGGCCAGCGTCGCCGAGGTCAAGTCGGCCATTGACGCCGTCATCGCGCAGATCGGCGAGGTGCAGACGGCAGTCCGAGCGGCCGGCGAGCAGCTCTCCGAGACGCAGCAAAGCCTCGCCGCGGCGGTCGAGGGCAGCGGGCACGACGCGGTGAACACCGCGCAGGCCGCGCTCAACCAGGCCACCACCGAGCTGGAGGACGCGCTGGCCGCCACGGTCACCGCCGTGGAGCAGGCACAGACCTACCTGGGCACTCTGTAAGTAGGCCCCGATGTCGCTGATCGAAGAGCTGGGTGCCGTGCTCTACGCCACCTCCGAGGGCGTGCCGGTGGCACCGGTCGGCGCCGCGCTGGAGCGGCTGCGGGCCGCGTCGTCGCTGCTGATGTGGATCCGGCAGGAGTCCAGCCGGTCCATCGGCGTCCCGGAGCTGGCCGGCGCCACCGAACACCTGGAACAGGCCGGCCGGGCCCTGCAGGTGGCCCAGGAGTCACTGGCCGAATACCTGGCGGCCATCGGCCTGGGCCTGGAGTCGAGGCGTCCGCCCGAGGAGGCCTGGCGCTCGGCGCTCGATGAGCCGGAGCCCAAGAACCGGCCGGCCGAGCAGGTCGAGGCCGAGCCCGCCGGCCGCCTCGGGCGGTGGTGGGCGCAGCGAGTCACCGTACTCACGGGTGGTCAGGCCGAGGACGAGGCGGCGGGCGGCGCCGACGAGGGCGGCGGCACCAACGGTGGCGGCGCGGGCGGCGGATCCGTCGGCGGTGCGAGCGGCGGAGGCGGCGCGAGCGGCGGAGGCGGCGCGAGCGGCGGAGGCGGCGCGAGCGGCGGAGGCGGCGCGAGCGGCGGGAACGGCGCCGGCGAGCCACCCGAACTGCTGCGCCGCGTCGCCAGGCACACGCGGTCGGGCAACCGGGAGGCGCTGCGCCGGGAGCTGACCGGGGCCGCTCCGCCGGTCGGGCTCGGCCTGGCCGCGATCAGCCCGCCCGTGCTGTACCGGCTGGCCAGCGACCTGCTTGGGCACCAGCCCCGCGCCGCCGACCTGGCCACCCTGGCGAAGACCACCCGGGATCCCGTGCGCGACCTGCTGCCCGAGCTGCCCCCCAGCGTGATGGACACCCTGCTCGCCCGGGTCTGCCGCACCCCGCCGCCCCGCCAGGAGGGGCCGCCGGCCCACCCGGCCGACTCCGCCGTCACCAGCGCCGTGCTGGTCGGCGTGCTGCTGTCCCGGCTCGGCCGCGACCCCGACTCGCTTCGGGCGGACGCACCGCAGGCGCTGCCCGACGAGCACGACCAGGGGCGCGCGCATGAGTGACTCGCTGGTCGAGGCCATCCGTCGGGACCTCGCGCGGGCCCAGGCCGGGGCGCTCGCCGGCCTCGCGACCGCCCGCGGCCGGGTCGAGGCCGCCCTTGCCCGGCACACCCGCATCGAGGAGGCGGCGGCCGCGGTGCCGCGCCGGGCCGAGGAGGTGCGCCAGCAACACCTGCGGAAGCTGGAGGTCGCGCACCGCGCCTCCGTCGCCGGTACCGCGGCGGAGGCCGTCCGGGCCGCCGAACTCCTCGCGCCCGGTGCGGCCGGCGACCCGTGGCCGGAGTGGCGGCCCACTCCGCTGCGCCGGGCCGCCGTACCGGGGCCGGTCCGGGTGGGCACCGTTGCGCCCGACGTACCGGCGCTGGTGCCGTTCCTCGACCGGGCACACGTGCGCATCACCGGTAGCGGGCGCGCCGAGTGCGACGGAGTGCTGGCCGCGCTGCTGCTGCGCACGCTGGGCTGCGTGCCGCCCGGGTCGGTGCGGCTGACCGGGTACGACCCGGAGCAGTTGGGCGGCGGGCTGGCCGGCTTCGCCCCGCTGAGCCCGGCCGGCCTGCTCACCTTCGTCGGGCCCGGCGGGCTGGGCCGGCTGCTCGACGACCTGGTCGACCACATCCGGCGGGTCAACGAGACGGTGCTGGCCGGCGAGTTCCCGTCCCTGCGGGCCTACGCCGAGGCGACCGGCCGGCGGCCGGAGCACTGGCGGGTGGCGGTACTTCTGGGCGCGGACGAGCCGAGCCGGCACGAGCAGGCACAGCTGGCCCGGGTGCTGCGCACCGGCGTCGCCTGCGGCGTACACCTGATCCTGCGCGGGCCTCCCATCGAGTCCATTGTGGACTCCGAATTCCTGGACACCCTGGAGACGGTCAGCGCCGACCGCTTCCACGACATGCCGCTGACCGTCGAGGCCCCACCCGCCGAGCTGGTCACCGCCACCTGCCGGAAAATCGCCGCGCACGTCGCGGCCGGCCCGGAACCGGCGGCCTTCGGCGACCTGCTGCCCGACGAGCTGTGGACCCACTCCGCCGCGACCGGGCTGACCGCGCCGATCGGCGAGGCCGCCGACGGCGAGATGGTCGACGTCACGCTGGCCGACTACCCGCCGCACGCGCTGATCGGCGGCCCGTCCGGCACCGGCAAGACCAACCTCGTGTACGCCTGGATGGGCGGCCTGGCCGCCCGCTACTCCCCCGCCGAGCTGGAGTTCTACCTGCTCGACTTCAAGGAGGGCGTCTCCTTCGCCAGGTTCGCGCCCGGCACCCGCGACCCGAGCTGGCTGCCGCACGTCCGGCTGGTCGGCATCAACGTGAACACCGACCGCGAGTTCGGGGTGGCGCTGCTGCACTTCCTGAGCCGGCAGCTGCGCGCCCGCGCCGAGGCGGCCAAGCGGCACGAGGTGACCACCCTGGCCGAGCTGCGCGCCGAGGACCCGACCGGGCACTGGCCCCGGATCGTCGCCGTGGTCGACGAGTTCCAGGTGCTGCTGTCCGGCCGCGACGCGCTGGCCGCCGAGGCGGCCACGCTGCTGGAGGACCTGGCCCGGCGCGGCCGTTCCCAGGGCATCCATCTGGTACTGGCCAGCCAGGACGTCTCCGGCATCGAGGCGCTGTGGGGCCGCTCCGCGCTGGTCGGCCAGTTCGCGCTGCGCATGGCGCTGCCCAAGGCGCGCCGGATCCTGGCCGAGAACAACGCCGCGGCCGAGTCCATCCCGCGCTACCACGCGGTCATCAACGCCGACTCGGGTGCCCTGCCCGGCAACCGCATCGTGCGGGTACCGGCGGCCAGCGACCGGGAATCGTGGAGCTCGCTGCAGTTGCGGCTGTGGGAGCGCCGGCCGCCGAGCCTGGAGCCGCCGAGGCTGTTCGACGGCGACGCGGTGCCGGACTTCCCGCTGGACCGCATCCCGGGACCGGGCGGCCGGGAGCCGGTCGCGCTGCTGGGCGAGACCATCGACGTCGCCGGTGAGCCGGCCAGGCTGCGGCTGCCCCGCGCGCCCGGGCGCAACCTGGCGGTGCTCGGCACCCGGCTGGAGGAGGCGTGTGCCGTGCTCGCCTCCTCCAGCCGCTCACTCGCCGCCCAGTTCCCGGCGGGGACCGCCCGATTCTCGGTGGCGTGCCTCGACCCGGACGCGGTGGGCCCGGCCGGCGACCTGCACGCCGCGCTGCCCGAGAACACCGAATGGTACGACCTGGACACGGTCGCCGAGCTGTTCGCCGAAACGGTCGACGACGCCAGCGGTACCCCGCACTTCCTCATCGTGTACGCGGCCGACGCCGCCCGTACCCGTGCCGCCGGCCCCAACGACCACCTGCGCCGCATCCTCCACAGTGGACCGGAACGGCGTACCCACGTGCTCGGCTGGTGGCGCGGAGTCGGGCGGCTGCGCGACGATCTCGGTGGAATGGGCGCGCGGCTGGATCCGATCGGCGCCTGGGTCGCCCTGGACGTACACGGTGGCGACCTGTCGGCGCTGTACCCGAAGCCGGGAGGCCCCTCCTGGTACCCGCGGCCGTGGCGGGGGCTGTACTTCGACCGTACGGTCCACCGCACCGCCGAAGCGATCATCCCTTATGGACTGTCGTGAGCGAGACCTACGAGCCCGGTACCGAGCCGGGCACCCCGCAGGCGCCCTCCGCGCAACCGCATCCGCGCGGGTCGGCCTGGGCCTGGCCGAGAACCATCCCGCGCAATCCCGTCATCCGGCCCCGAACGCCTCCGGACGAACCCGAGCCGACCGCAGGACCCGAGCCCGTCGAGGGACCCGAGCCTGCCGAGGGACCCGAGCCTGCCGAGGGACCCGAGCCCGTCGAGGGACCCGAGCCTGCCGAGGAACTTGAGCCTGCCGAGGAACTTGAGCCAACCCATGGACCCGAGCCAGCGCCAGCAACCCGGGGACCCGAGCCAGCGCCAGTAACCCGGGGACCCGAGCCAGCGCCAGCGACCGGGGCCGCGCCAGAAGCCGAATCGGCCACGGGCACTGCGCCGCCGCCGGGGCGCGAGGAGGCCCGGGAGCGGGACGGCGGCCACACGGCGGCCCCCGGCGAAGAGCCCGCAGGCACGTCGGGAACCGTCATCCGGACCGGCTCTCCCGATCCGGCACCGACCGACACCCGACCGACGGGTGCCTCGGCAGCGAACGCCCCAGTCGGCGGCCCCGAGCCGAGCGATACTCCGGCAACCGGCGCCGAGCCGAGGGACGCTCCCGTGACCGGCACCGAGCCAACCGGCACCCAGCCAACCGGCACCGAGCAAACCGGCGCCGACCCGACCGGCACCACGACAACCGACACCACACCGACAGGCACCTCGATGCCCATGCCCTCGATGCCCATGCCCTCGACGCCCATGCCGTCGACGCCCAACACCGCGACCCCGGACGCCTCGACGCCCGGCACCGCGACAGCCGGCACCGCGAAAACGCGACCGGCCGGCGAGCCCAGGGGCGCGGGCGCGCCCGGGCGCGCACCACGCACCGCGCCGAGGGCCGCCCCGGGTCGCGCGCTGGAACCCGTACCGGCCGGCTACGCCCAACTCATCTCCCGGCTGGCCGGGGCGGAGGTCGAGCACGCGCGGCGGCGCACCGCGGTGCACGAGTGGTTCGCCCGGCAGGGCGCGAACGCGCAGGCCGAGGTGGCCCGCTCGGCGCAGCGCGTCGCGGAGGCGGAGTCGGTGCTGGCCTCGGCGCAGGCGGCGGTGGAGTTCACCGAGGCCGAGTCCGCCCGGCTCTGGCTGATCCTGGCCGGCCGGATGCGGCTGCGCGACCCTGCTCGGCTGGGGCCCGCCCCGGGCCCGGACGAAAGCGGCGAGCCGGTCACCGAGCACCCGGCCCACCTGCTCGATCAGGTGCGGGAGATGCTCGACCAGGTGCGCCCCACCAAGCGCGGGCGCGGAGTCGTCCTGCCGCTGATGCTCCTGGCCGCGCTGGTGGTGGTGGCCGCCATCGGGATCGCGGCGTACCTGCTGGCCGGCTGACCGGCGCCAACCCGCCGCGGGCACAACCCACGCAGAGCCGCCCACCGCGCGCCCAACCAGCGCAGAGCCGCCCACCGCGCGCCCAACCAGCGCGGAACCGCCCGCCGTGGGCCTGGCCGGCGCGGGCCCAACCGTCGCGGATCCGGCCGGCGCCGGCTACGCGGCGAGCGTCCTTTCGTCCGCCGGCGCGCCCGTCGGCGAGGGCGCCAGGGCCGAGGCCGCCAGCATGGTGCCGGCCGCGAACGTGTACGCCCGCCGCCACGCGCTTTCGTACTCGTCGTTCCACGACTCGCCGGCGTACCTGCGCAGCACCACCATCAGCGCCTCCCCGACCGCGGCGTAGTGCGGCAGTTCGGCCCGGTACCGCACGTGGTTGCGACCCATCGCGGTCAGCGCCGGAACCAGCTGGTCGGGCTCGTCGTAGTGGGTGGCCAGCGCGACTAGCGCGTTCAGCAACCGCTCGCGCTGGAGGTCCATGGAGTCCGGGAACATCGGCCGGACCGCGGGATTGGTGGCGAACAGCTGATCGTAGAAGGCGGCGACCAACTGGTGCGCGACCGGCGCGAGCAGGTTGAGGCTCTCCCTGAGCAGCCGGGCGTCCTCGGCACGCCGGGTTGTGGACTCGGTCACGGGGTCTCCTATCGATTGGAGGTATCGCGCGCAACGAGCGCCCTCGATGCGGTTCCGCGGCGCCCGTGACGGAGAGTTTATTTGCGAACTCATTCGGTAAGGGCTCGAATCGCGAGGATCGCCGGAGCCTCGACCGCCCCGCCGAGGGCGGCCGGCGGACTGGATGGAGGAGGCGACCGAACCGCCGCTACCGTCGACTGAATGAACGAGCCGACCGAACCCGTAAGCCCATATCGGATGCTCGCCGCCGACCTCGAACTGGTCGACTGGCGCGAGCGCGTCGCCCAGATGTACCTGTCCGGCCTGGACCTGGCCGGCTTCCGGGCGGCCCGGAACGAGATGTTCGCCACTCACTCGCAGTCGCCGATCCCGACCGAGTCCCGGCCGGCATTCACCGGCCTGAACTACTTCCCCGCCAACCCCGACGCGATCGTCGAGGCGCCGTTGACCCCGGCCGACGGCGGGATCGACATCGACACCGGCGGACCGGACGGCGTGGTGCACTACCGGCGGGTGGCCGTCGCGGGTACCCCGTGGGGCCCTTTGACCCTGTGGTGGATAGAGGCGTACGGGGGCGGCCTGTTCCTGCCGTTCCGGGACGGTACCTGCGGTTCCGAGTCGTACGGGGGCGGTCGGTACCTCACCGACACCGTCAAGGGCACCTTCGGCCGAGGAGTGATCATCGTCGCACCGGATCGCGTGCGGCTCGACCTCAACTATGCGTATAACCCATCGTGTGCGTACGACGATCGGTGGGCCTGCCCGCTGGCTCCCCAGGAGAACCGGGTCTCCGCCCGGATCGAGGCCGGGGAGCTGGTCTACCACCCGTCCGGGCACTGACCGACGCGGAGTTGATCACGAAGCCGGCGCAGCAATGCCGTGCATGATGGAAGAGCGATGACGGCAGGCACCCTCGAAACCCAGGCCCCAGCCGCGCCCGGCACCCGGGTGCGCGGCTGGTGGCCGGACGTCATCGGCGCCGCCGCCGCGTTCAGCATGCTGATAGTGGTGGCCCTCTGGATTCACAACCAGGGCCTCCAGCAGCTGGCCAACTCGGCCACCACGTTCGACTCGCTGGGCCGCCTGACCGGCCTGGTCTCCGCGGACCTGCTGCTGGTCCAGGTGTTCCTGATGGCCCGGGTGCCGCAGATCGAGCGCTCCTTCGGCCAGGACCGGCTGGCCCGCTGGCACCGGGTGGTCGGCTTCACCTCGTTCGACCTGATGCTGGCGCACATCGTGCTCATCACGCTCGGGTACGCCGCGACGGACCACGCCGGGGTGATCCACGAGTTCGTCGACTTCGTGCTCAACTACCCCGGCATGCTGCTGGCCACCGCCGGCACGGTGGCGCTGATCCTGATAGTGGTCACCTCGCTGCGGGCGGCCCGGCGCCGCCTGCGTTACGAGTCCTGGCACCTGCTGCACCTGTACGCCTATCTCGGCGCCGGGCTGGCCATTCCGCACGAGCTGTGGACCGGCACCGACTTCGTCGGCAACGTGGCCGCCACCGCGTACTGGTGGACGGTCTACGGCATCGCGGCCGGCAGCGTGCTGGCCTTCCGGATCGGGCTGCCGCTGTGGCGCAGCAGGCGGCACGGCCTGGTGGTCAGCGAGGTGGTGCCCGAGACCCCGGGCGTGGTCTCGGTGTACCTGAGCGGGCGCAACCTGGACCGGCTGCGGGTACGGGCCGGGCAGTTCTTCCACTGGCGGTTCCTGTCGGGCCCCGGCTGGACGCGGGCGCACCCGTACTCGCTGTCCGCCGCGCCCCGACCGGATCGGCTGCGCATCACGGTCAAGGAGCTGGGCGACGGCAGCGCGGGGGCGCGGGCGCTGCGGCCCGGTACCCGGGTGCTGATCGAGGGGCCATACGGGCAGATGGGCGCGGTCGGCCGGACCCGGCAGAAACTCACCATGATCGCCTCCGGGATCGGCATCACCCCGCTGCGCGCGCTGCTGGAGGAGTTGCCGTACGGGCCGGGCGAGGCGACGCTGCTCTACCGGGCCCATACCCCGGACGGCTTCACCTTCCGCGACGAGTTGGACGAGCTCGCGGCCCGGCGCGGGGTGCGCGTGGTCTACCTGCCCGGTCCGCGCGCCTCGGACAGTTCCTGGGGGCCGGTCGGCGACGTCGAGGACGAGATGCTGCTGGTGCGGCTGGTGCCGGACATCGTCGAGCAGGACGTGTACGTCTGCGGGCCGGACGGCTGGATGGCGTCGGCGGCCAACGCCGCGCGCCTGATCGGCGTGCCCGAGCAGCAGTTGCATCTCGAATGGTTCAGCTGGTGACGGTGCGATCGAGGTTACGGTGCGATCGAGGTTGAGGAGGCGGCCGACGTGCGGCGGATAAGCCTGTGGCTGGTGGCCACTGTCGTCGTGGTGGTGCTGCTGTTCAGCTACAAGACGAGCCTGAACTCGACCAACTCCACCCGTCCGGGCGCGAACGCGCCGGGCATCGTGTCGGGGCAGCCCATCGCCGCGGGCGGGCCGCCCACCGGTCAGGCCGCGCCCGCCGGCCAGTCCGTGCCGGGCGCCTCGGGCGCACCCGGCGCGTCGGCGTCGCCGACCCGCCCGACCGAGACGGTGGTCAACGGCAAGGTCGCGAAGACCATCTGGGGACCGGTGCAGGTGCAGGTGACCATCTCCACCGGGAAGATCACCGACGTGATCGCGCTGCAGGTACCCGACGGCACCTCGATGGACCAGAACATCAACTCGTACGCGGTGCCCCGGCTGCGCCAGGAGGTGCTGACGGCGCAGAGCGGGCGGATCGACGCGATCACCGGTGCGACGATCACCAGCGACGGTTATGCGCAGTCGCTGCAGGCCGCCCTGGACAGCGCCCATTTCCAGAGGTGACCGCGCACCCAACGACGTTCTCACCGGCGCCCGCATGATCCGCGACATCCTCGTGGTGGCCCTGGCGGTCTGCCTGGCCGGGCTCGTGGCACTGGTCGCGCTCATCCTGTCGCGGCGGGCCCGCCGGGCCGCCACGGACCGACGAGGCGTCGAGGGCGCGCGGCCCGGCCACGACCCGGCTCGGCCACACCTCCCCGCCCCGGCCGGGCTCGACGGGCTGAGCGGGCTCGACGGGCTCGACGGGCTCGACGGGCTTGACGGGCTTGACGGGCTTGACGGGCTTGAGGAGCCGGCTGACGGGACGCAGCCCGGCACCGCCACCCGACCGAAGCCGCAGGCCGGGCCGGAACCTGGGTTCGGGCCGGAGCCGGGGGTCAGGCCGCTGCCTCTCGGGCCGGTGCCCATCGAATCGCCGCCCATCGGATCGCCGCCCATCGAGTCGCTGCGCGAACAGGCACGCGAGCTGGCCGCGCACGCCGCCGCCAGCGAGGGCCGGGCCGAACGGGCGGCCGAGGCCGTCGACGAGGCCCGGCTCGAGTACGCCGAGGCCGAGGCGGACCGGACCGCGATCGAGGCCGAGTACGACGAGGCCCGGCTCGAGTACGCCGAGGCGCTGCGCGCCGTACGCGCCGGGCAGCCCGCGCGGCCGACCGAGCCGGAGCGGCTGCGCCGGCGCGAGGTGGAGAGTGCCGCGCTGGCCGCGTACCGGCGCGGTGAGCTGTCCATTGACGAGCTGCGGGCGGTCTTCGCCCGGGCCGGTGAGCGGGATCCCGCCCAGGAGGCGCTGGCGCACCGGGCCGAGCGGCTGGCCGCGCGAGAGGGCGAGATCCGCCGCCGGTACGACATCGCGGTGGCGGCCGCCCGGGTGGCCGGCGAGCGGTTGAACGTCGCCGAGGTGGCCGCGGCCGCCATCACCCAGGAGGCGGTGGACGCCGCCATGGAGGCCCAGGTCGCCGCCGACGAGCTGGAGCGCGACGCCGGACGGGACCGGTGGTGACCGGCGATCGGGTCCATGGGGCAACCGAGTTAAAGTCATTACCTGATTTAAAATTTGCCTCGGTTACATAATCTCGCTACGCTCGCTCCGCCGACCTGGACGCGGAGGGGTGTGGTCATGCGAACCTGGTTGATCACGGGGAATCGGACGACCGTCGAACGGGCCCGGGCCCTGTTCGAGACCGACGCCTTCGGGGCCCCGGCCGTCCTCAACGCGGCCGGCGCGCTGGCGAACGTCCGGCACCGGCTCGACGCGGTGCACGCCGAGCCGGTCGGCTAGGCGGCGTCGCGCGGCTCGACGTAGGTCGCCAGGCTGCGGATGAACATGTCCAGACCGAACTCGAAGCGCTGGCCGCTGTCGCCGGACATCAGCAGGTCGACGTGCTTGCTCAGCAGCGGAAACCGCTCCGGCGGCAGGCTGGTGAAGAACGACCGGACGCCGTCGTAGTAGGCCTGCGCGTACTCCTCGTGCGACTGCCCCGTCGCGGTGCGCCGCTTGCTGAAGATCGCTCCCTCGTACGCGTCCGCCGCGATGTAGAGCGCCAGGCGATCGATGGCGTACGCCGCGACCTGCGGCGGCACCCCGCCGGCGAGCATGATCGCCATCAGCCCCTCACCCATCCGCAGCCCGTTGAGGCCGGTCGGGATGTTGGCCAGGCTCACCCGGGAGATGTCGCGGTGCGCGACATAGACCCGGAAGGCGCTCATCGCCACCGCGCGCAACTGCTCCCGCCAGTGCTCCGGATCGGGCTCGGGCAACTCGACCTCGCCGAGCACCCGGTCGTGCACCAGCTCCAGCAGCTCCTCCTTGTTCGCCACGTGGGCGTACAGCGAGGCGGGGCCGGTGCCCAACTCCTCGGCGACCCGCCGCATGCTCACGCCTTCCAGCCCGTCGGCGTCGACCAGCCGCAGCGCCACGTCCACTATCGCGTTGCGGGACAGCGCCGGGCGCGTGCGCGACGGCTGGCGCGTGGGTTTCCACCCGGGTACGGGCAGGTCTTCGGCCATGTCGTGCATCGTACTCCCCGGCGAACGCTGTTCCCTGGACGAACGATGTTCGCTGGCGGTACGGTGTTCGCTGAACGTACGACGTTCGCCACAACGAACGATGTTTGGAACGGGGAGACCAAATGACCCTCACCACACCCTCGACCGCCCTCGACCCGCCTGCCACCCAGCCCTATCGCTGGCGCTGGGCCGGCCTCTTCGTGATCCTCGCCGCCGAGGTCATGGACCTGCTGGACGCCCTCGTCACCACGATCGCCGGGCCGTCGATCCGGGCCGGCCTCGGCGGCACGGAGAGCCTCATCCAGTGGCTCGGCGCCGCGTACACCCTCGCCATGGCCGTCGGCCTGGTCACCGGCGGCCGGCTCGGCGACCTGTTCGGCCGCCGGCGCATGTTCATCATCGGCGCCGCCGGGTTCGCCGCCTCATCGCTGGCCTGCGCGTTCGCCCAGGATCCGGGCATGCTGATCGCCGCCCGGGTCGCCCAGGGGCTGTTCGGCGCCGTCATGCTGCCGCAGGGGCTCGGCATGATCCGGGAGATGTTCGACCCGAAGGAGTTGGGTGCCGCGTTCGGCGCCTTCGGCCCGGTCATGGGCCTGTCCGCGGTCGGCGGACCGATCCTGGCCGGGTGGCTGGTCACCGCCGACTACTTCGGCATCGGCTGGCGCATGATCTTCCTTATCAACCTGCCGCTGGGCATCCTCGCGGTGCTGGGCGCGGTGAAGTTCCTGCCCGCCAGCCGCGCGAGCCACGCCACCCGGCTGGACCTGGCCGGCGTGGCCATCCTGTCGGCCGGCGCTTTCATGGTCATCTACCCGCTGGTGGAGGGCCGCGACCTCGGCTGGCCACTGTGGACGTACCCGCTGATGGCCGCCGGTGCCGTCACCTTCGGCCTGTTCGGTTGGTACACCAGGGGCGTGCAGCGGCGCGGCGGCGAGCCGCTGGTGACCCCATCCCTGTTCGCCAAGCGCGCCTTCACCGGCGGGCTGCTGGCCGGCGGCGCGTTCTTCTCCGCGATGATCGGCTTCTCCCTGGTGTTCAGCCTCTACCTCCAGATCGGCCTGCACGACTCCCCGCTCAAGACGGGGCTCACCGCGGTACCGCAGGCGGCCGGCATGATCGTCGGTTTCGGGCTGGCGAGCGCCGGGCTCACCGCGAAGCTGGGCCGCCGGCTCCTGCACGTGGGGCTGGTCGTCATGACGGCCGGGATCGCGCTGTTCGCGGTCATCCTGCACTCGGCCGGCACGGCGGGGGTCACCCCGTGGCACGTGGCACCGGCGCTGGCCATCTCGGGCATCGGGACCGGCCTGCTCATGGCGCCGTTCTTCGACCTCATCCTGGCCGGCGTCGAGGAACACGAGATGGGCTCCGCGTCCGGCACGCTCAACGCCGTCCAGCAGTTCGGCGGCGCGCTGGGCATAGCGATCCTGGGCACGGTCTTCTTCAACACCATGAAGATCGGCCCGCGGGGCCCGGTACCGAGCACCGTCGAGCACGGCATCCAGACCGCTATCTGGATCGAGCTCGGGCTGCTCGCGCTCACCTTCGTCACGGCCTTCCTGCTGCCGACGCGGCCCCGGCAGGACGAGCCCGCGCACTAGCGCGGCGGCACCGGCACCCGGGCCAGGTCGGCGGCCACGACTATCTGCCCGTCGAAGTGCCGGGCCGCCTCGGCGCCGAACGCGGTCGGGTCGGTGTACCGCTGCGAGAAGTGCGTGAGCACCAGCAGCCGTACGCCGCACTCGGCCGCGACCCGTCCCGCCTGCGCCGCGGTCAGGTGGCCGAAGTCCTCGGCCAGCTTCGCGTCCTCGTCCAGGAACGTCGCCTCAATGACCAGCATGTCCACCCCGTCGGCGAGCGCGAACACGTTGTCGCACAGCCGGGTGTCCATCACGAACGCGAAGCGCTGGCCGCGCCGAGGCTCGCTCACCTGCTCCAGCCGCACGGTCCGGCCGGCCACGCTCAGGCTGCCCTCGCGCTGCAGCCGGCCGATGTCCGGCCCGGCCACGCCGGCCTCGGCGAGCCGCTCGGGCACCATCCGGCGGCCGTCCGGCTCCACCAGCCGGTACCCGTAGCAGTCCACCGGATGCTCCAGCCGGCGCGCCGACAGGGTGCCGAACTCGCCCGTTGCCACCGGGCCGTCCCCGCCGATCGGCTCCTGGCGCAGATCGGCGGTCTCGTAGAACGACGAGGCGTGCCGCAGCCGTGCGAAGTAGGACTCCCCCTCGGCCGGATAGTGCGCGTACACCGGCCGGGCCACCCGGTCGAGCGACAGCCGCTGGACCACACCCGGCACGCCGAGACAGTGATCACCGTGGAAGTGGGTCAGGCAGATCCGGGTGACGTCGGTGGCACTGACCCCGGCGAACAGCATCTGCCGCTGAGTGCCCTCGCCGGGATCGAACAACATCCCCTCGCCGTCCCAGCGCAGCAGGTACCCGTTGTGGTTACGCAGGCGGGTGGGGGCTTGGCTGGCGGTACCCAGCACGACGAGTTCGCGCACCGGGTGACGATACGCGACCCGGGAGCGGCGGACTGTTTGGATTCAGGGCCTTGGCGGGAATACCTCCACTAAAGGAGGAGGTCGTCATGACCACTGCTCAGATAGTCATCCTGATCGTCGTCATCGTGGTAGTCGCCGCGATCGTCGCCCTGGCGGTGGCGTCGGCTCGCCGGCGCGCCCTGCGCCAGCGCTTCGGGCCGGAGTACGAGCGCGTCGTCGCCGAGCAGCCCAGCCGCTCGGCCGCAGAGCACGAGCTGCGGGAGCGTGAGCGCAGGCACGCCGAGCTCGATCTCCGGCCGCTGCCGGCGCCCGCCCGGGCGGAGTACGCCGCCGCCTGGCAGGACGTGCAGACCCGTTTCGTGGACTCGCCGCGCGACGCCGTACGCGCCGGCGATGAGCTGGTCACCCGGCTGCTGCGGGAGATCGGGTACCCGACCGAGGACTATGACGAGCGGTTCGCCACGCTGTCGGTCGAGCACGCCCAGACGCTGGGCCACTACCGCGACGCGCACGACGTCTTCCAGCGCAACGAGCGCGGCGAGGCGAGCACCGAGCAGCTGCGCCAGGCCCTGATGCACTACCGGGCCCTCTTCGACGAACTGCTCGGCGACGAAACGGCACCGCGGACCCAACCCGCGCCGACCGAAATGACCGAGCCGACGCAGCGGACCGAACCGACCGACCTGACGGAGCCGACCCGGCGAACCGAACCGACCCAGCGAACCGAACCCGCGCAGCGAACCGAACCGACGCGGCAGACCGAACCGACGCGGCGGACCGATGGGCCTCGGTCCGGCGCCACCGCCCGCTGAGCAACTGACGAACGAGGAGGACTCTCATGCGCGACAAGCCGCATGCCTGGCAGTACCGACCGACTGACGCGTCCGACCAGGCGACCGGGGCGGTCCCGGCGCCGCGCGACCCGGCCGAGGGCCCGCACGGCGCGCACGCGGGCGCCATCGACGAGACTCGCCCGGTCGACGAATCGACGGCAACGGCCGGACCGGCGACCGTCGATGAACCGGTAGACGTCCATGACCCGGTAGACGTAGATGACCCGGTAGACGTCGATGACCCGGAAGGCGTCGACAGGTCCGGGTTGGACGAGGATCGAGCGGATGCCGACGATCGGGCGGATGCCGACGAGCGTTTGACTGCCGGGGACCGGGCGGAGGCGGAGGAGCGAGCGCACGCCGATGAGCGGGCCCGCGCCGACGAGCGAACGGATGCCGACACAGACGAGCCGGCGATCGGCACGGCGCACGTTCCGTCCCCGCCTACCGGTGAGGCGATGCCCGCCAACGACGCGATGCCCGCCAATGACGCGATGCCTGCCGGAGAGGCGATGCCTGCCGGAGAAGCGATGCCCGGCGAGGCGATCGCGCCCGGACAGCGGGCGGACGGGCGCCGGGGCGACGGCGAGCTGATGCCCGGCGAGGTGGCCGAGCAGCCGATGGCCGCCCTGTTCGAGTCCGGCGCGGCCGACGACTTCCGCGACCGCTGGCAGCGGCTGCAGATGCGCTTCGTGGACGACCCGCGCGGTGCCGCCGAGGAGGCACGCGTGCTCACCAACGACGTCGTGTCGACCCTGCACGACGCGTTGAACCGGCGGTGCGACGCGCTGGCCGGCTGGCAGTCCGCGACGGCGGGCGACACCGAGGAGTTGCGCGTCGCGGTGCGCCGGTACCGCGACCTGCTGGACCAGCTGCTCGAGATCTGAGCCGACCAGCCGGGATGGGGTGGCCGCGGCCACCCCATCCCCACGTCTACGATGCCGCCTCAGCCGACCGGGGGCAGCCCGAGCAGGTTGGGCAGCGGCGAATCGGCGCGGCACGCCGCCGCCACCGTTGCCAGCGACTCGACCAGCCGTTCGGCCGCCCGCGCGCCGAGGGCGCGCCACGGTCCCTCGGCACGCCGGTCGGTCACGTCCTCGGCCTCCCGGTACAGCTGGGCGCCGGCCGCCGTGGTCCGGCCGCCGGCGTCGAGCAGGCCGCGCTCGACCAGCCCGTCGGCGGCGGCCTGCCACTGCTCGTCGGTCCAGCCTCGGGCAGCCTGGAGCACCTCACGGGACAGGTCGAGCCCGGCGCGCAGGATCAGCGCCTCCAGGCCGGAGATTCCGGCCGCGACCAGAGCGGCCACGTGGCCGTCGCCGCGGTGCTCGCGCAGCACGGTGGCCGCGTGCCAGAGCCGAGCCACCGGCTCGTCGGGGGTGGGCAGCGCGGCGTTGGCCGCACCCAGTACCCGTCCGGAGTGCTCCGCCGCCGCGGCTGCCTCGACCAGCAGGTCCACCGCCCCGGCCAGCGGCCCGATCGTCTCGTCGGTGAGGCCCGCGGTCGCGCGCAGCGCGTCGAGGGCGGCGCGCTGCCGGGCCACCAGCGCCCGCTCTGGGGTGGCTCGCTGCCAGATGTCGGGCAGCGCGCGAAAGACAACACTGGGCGCGAAGCTGAAGAACGCGGCCACCACCGGTGCCGGGCCCACGGCGCCCATCGGCGACGACCGGGCCGCGAAGTAGCCGCGCCAGAACCCGCGCAGGCCGGCCTCCTCCAGCGCCGGCTTGGCGGCCCCGGAGTAGATGACCCCGTGCACCGGCTCGAACACGGTCCACATCCGCCGGGCGGTGCCAGTGACCGCCGCCGTCATCGCCGACCGTCCGTGCGCATCAGGTAGTACAGCAACCCGTCCCCCTGAATTCCATTGACAGACGTAGCTAGGAGCGCGCTGAGTCTACTTCCACGACCCAGCGCGCGTCGAGAGGCCGGGCGCTCACCGTCGGGATCGCGTCACCTGCCGGTTCGCCGTTTGTTGTAGGCCGCCCGGGCCCAGAGATACCCGGCCACCGCGCCACCGGCGCACCAGGCGAGCGCTATCCAGCCGTGGTCGCCGATCGGAGTACCGGTCAGCAGGCCGCGCAGGGTCGACACGATGTGCGTCATGGGTTGGTTGGCGGTGAAGGCCTGCAACCAGCCGGGCATGGTGCCGGTGGGGACGAAGGCACCGGACAGGAACGGCAGCAGCTGGAAGATGGCGGCCAGGCCGGCCGCGCCGGACGCGGAGCCGGCGGCAAGACCGATCCCGGTGGCGACCCAGGCGACCGCGAACAGCATCAGCACCACCAGCCCGACGGCGGCCAGCCAGCGCAGCGGGTCGGCGGTAGGACGGAATCCGATGGCCAGCGCCACGAGCACCACAAGCGCGATGCCGAACAGCGAGCGCAGCACGCTGCCGACGACGTGCCCGGTCAGCACGGCGGTGCGGGCGATGGCCATGGTGCGGAACCGGTCGATGATGCCCTGACTGCTGTCGGTGGCCACGGCCACGGCGGTGACACTGGCCGAGTAGCTGGCGCCCATCAGGATGATTCCGGGGATCAGGTAGTCGACGTACCGGCCGCCGCCGGTGTTGATGGCGCCACCGAAGCCGTAGTCCAGCAGCAGCAGGAGCACCCCGGGCAGGATGATCGCCATCATCAGGGTCGAGGGGTTGCGGGTGGTGTGCCGCAGCACCCGGCGCAGCATGGTCGAGGAGTCGGTCAGCGCGTGGCTCACGGTGCTCATGGTGTCGTCGCCTCCTGGCGTTCGGCGCCGTTGTCGGTGTCGGTGTCGGTGTGCCCGGTGAGGGCGAAGAAGACGTCGTCGAGGTCCGGGGTGTGGATCGACAGCCCCTCCACCGCTATCGACCGGTCGTCGAACCGGTCGAGCAGGGCCCGCAGCGAGGCGACGCTGCCGTCGGAGGGGACCTGAAGGGACAGGGTGTCGGGGTCGCGCGGGACGTCGCCGAGCGCGCGGGCCGCGGCGTCCAATCCCGCGGCGTCGGTGAACCGCACGTCGATGTGACCGCCGGCGACCAGGCGCTTGAGCTCGTCGGGGGTGCCCTCGGCGACCAGCCTGCCGTGGTCGAGCAGTGCTATCCGGTCGGCGAGTTGATCGGCCTCGTCCAGGTACTGGGTGGTCAGGAACACGGTCACCCCACCGGTGACGAGCGCGCGGACGCCCTGCCAGACGGTGCGCCGGCTGCGGGGATCCAGGCCGGTGGTGGGTTCGTCGAGGAACAGGACACTCGGCCGCCCGATCAGGCTCATCGCCAGGTCGAGGCGGCGGGTCATGCCGCCGGAGTAGGTGCTCGCCAGCCGTCCGGCGGCATCGACGAGGTCGAACCGTTCGAGCAGTTCGGCCGTGCGCCTACGGACCTCCCGGCGGGGCAGGTGGTGCAGGTCGCCGATCAGGGTCAGGTTTTCCTCACCCGACAGCAGCGGGTCCACCGCCGAGAACTGGCCGGTGACGCCGATCGCGGCGCGGACCGCGTCGGGCTCCTCGGTCAGGCCGTGGCCGGCGATCCTGACCTGTCCCGCGTCGGGGCGGATGAGGGTGGTCAGGATGTTGACTGCGGTGGTCTTGCCGGCCCCGTTCGGGCCCAGCAGACAGAAGACCGTCCCCGAGGGCACCTCCAGGTCGATGCCGTCGAGCACGGTGTGCTCACCGAATGACTTGCGCAGCCCGGTCACCGTGATGGCGGGCGGGGCTGAACGATCGCGCATGGCTACCTCGTTTTCGGGTCTCGCCGGTGGGTGCACCGGTCAGTGGGTCTCGCCGCTGGGGTCGGACAGCTCGCCGGACGCTCGCAACGCGTCGCGGTGCGCGCGCCATTCGGCCAGCACCTGCGGCAGCCGCTCGCCGAAGAACTCCGCGGAGGCGACGAGTTCCTCCATGGCGGCGCGACGGGCCGGCGGCGCGTCGTCCAGCAGTTTCAGCCCCTCGCGGAACAGCGCGCCGTACGCGTCGAAGAGTTGGGAGGTGAGATTGCGCGGCTCGAGCGAGGTGAGCGTGAGGCTCACCCGGTCGACCCGCTCGCCCGCCGTGCGGGTGCGTGCGGCGTACCCGGCCCCCTCCAGCAGCTTGACCGCGCCGGCGATCGCGCTGCGACTGGCCAACAGCGCCTCACTCAGCTCGTCGATGGTCTGGTTCGGCGGATCGCAGATCATCAGGTATCCCAACAGCCGGCCCGCCATCGGCGGGAACCCGTGCTCGCGAGCGTAGAACCGCCCGGCGTGGTCAGCGAAGACCAACTCGTCATCCCTCGGCATGCGACGACAGTACCAGTGATGACAGAGATAACACAAATTTGTGTCATCACTGACGAACGCGTGCGGCCGGCGACCCGCCGGTGGTCCGAGCTTGGCTCAGGTGGTGGGGCCCGGGGTGGTTTCGGATTTCGTGTAGAGGACTTCGCGGCCCTGGTCCGCGGCGCGGATGAGCGCTTCGCTGACGAAGTCGAGGAACCGGGCGGCGTTTTCGAGGCGGGTGGCGGCGGGGGTGCCAGGCCCGAGGATGGCCACGCCGTCGCGTGCGGCTTCGATGAACTCGTCGTTGGAGCGGGCACTGCGGATCATCGATTGGTACCAGAGGTCGTCGTCGACGACGTAGCGTTCGCGGCGACGCTCGTCGCGCTGGCGGCGCACGAGGTCCAGGTCGCTGAGGAACGTGATGGCCTTGGAGACGGACGCCGGGCTGACCTGCAGGCGGGTGGCCAGTTCGGCGGCGGTGAGGCTGCCGGTGTCGGTGGTGTAGAGGCAGGCCAGCACTCGGGACATCATCTTGGGCAGGCCGGAGGTCATGTAGACGGTGGTGAGGGTTTCCTGGTAGTCGCGCACCGCTTCGGCGTCGCGCCCGTAGGGCTGCGGTGATGCCTGCGGGGTGCGGAGGGTGGCCTGACTGCGTCGGTGGGTGCGTTGTTGGGTGGCGCGGTGGGCCAGGTCGGGGCGGTAGCCGGTGGGGCCGCCGTTGCGGGATACCTCGCGAGTGATGGTGGAGGTGGGGCGGTCGAGGCGGCGGGCGATTTCGGCGTAGGCCAGGCCGTCGGCCAGTCCCACGGCGATCTGTTGGCGTTCCTGCTGGGTGAGTCTGCCTCCCGGCATCACGGCCCCCTCTTTCTGTGTCCCGCGGGTGCTTGCTGGCGTCCACGATAGCGTTCACCTTCATATATTGCAACGATCAACCACTCCGCCATTGCATTAAACGGGAGCCCGTTGCAATGATTGCAACACTCTGAGCTGCACGAATGCTAACCACAAGCAAAGACCTCATTGCGCAGATGTGGAAAGCAACGTAGCGTTTCCGGTGTCAGAAACAACCGGGCAAACACGGGAGACCACGATGCACACCTTCACCACCCCCACCCCCATCACCACCGTCCTGACCATCCCCGCCGGACGCGTCCAACTCATCGCCGCAGACCACGCCGAGACCACCGTCGAGATCCAGCCCACCAACGCCCACAAGGGCCGCGACGTCAAGGCCGCCGAGCAGACCACCGTCGAATACACCAACGGCACCCTGCGCATCCAAACCGCAACCAAGAACCAGTACCTCGGCCCCACCGGCTCCATCCAGGTCACCGTCAAACTGCCTGCCGGTTCTCGCATCGAGGCCAAAACCGCCGCGGCCGAACTGCGCACCGTCGGGCGTCTCGGCGACGTCACCTTCCACGGCGCCTACCACCACATCAAGCTCGACGAAACCGCCAGTCTGCACCTGACCGCCACCGACGGCGACATCGAGATCGGCCGCCTGCGCGGCCCCGCCCAGATCAGCACCGCCCGCGGCGACATCCGCATCACCGAGGCCACCGGCGGCGCGGTCGTGCTGCGCACCCAGTCCGGCGACATCACCGTCGGCGCCGCCACCGGCGTCTCCGCCGCCCTGGACGCCGGCACCAGCTACGGCCGGGTCAACAACGCCCTCAAGAACGACGGCACCACTCAACTCGACATCCACGCCACCACCTCCTACGGCGACATCACCGCCCACAGCCTGTGACCCACGGCCTTCAGGGCAACAGCAGTGCCACTGCGGCGAATGGGCCGCGCAAGCCTCATCGTGAACCGACCGAACAGGGCCGTCAGACCATGGGTCTGACGGCCCTGAACCGTTCCGAGCGTCGTCTTGGGCTGGGATTAGCTACATCACTGCTTACTGACGACCGGCCGGCGGATGGCCGCGATCTCGCCCACCCAGTCCGAGACCTTCTCCATGTCGACGACGGCGCCGGTGTGCGGCGCCTGGATCAGGTACTGGACGCCGTTGGCATCGCCGGCGTACATGCCGACGTGACCGGGATTGGAGATGCTGCCGTCGCTGCCGGGGATGAAGATGAGATCGCCGGGCTCCATCACCTGCAGGGAGGGCACGTCCACACCCACACTGACCTGACCGGCGGTGGTGCGTGGGAGGGCCACCCCGGCCTGCGCCCAGGCGGCCTGCACCAGCCCCGAGCAGTCCCATTTGTCCGGGCCGCTGCCGCCCCACTGGTACGGCTTGCCGAGTTGCTCCATCGCGAAGTCGATGACCGCCAGCTGCTGTGCCTGGCTGGGTGGCACGAAGCCCTTGGGGATGCCGGTGAGGCCGGTCGAGATCGAGCCGTCGCTATCCGAACAGGTGGTCGCCGCACCCGGCCACAACTTGCTGGTCAGATCCTCGGCGAGCCCCTGCCACTGCGCGTACGCGTTCGGATTGGCTGAGACCTGCACCGCCTGTGCGGCCACGCTCAGCGGCTCCACCTGCCAGTTCGGCACCTTCACCAACCGCTTGATGAACGCGGTGGTCGACTTGACCGGGTCGGCCGCGGTGGCCTCACCGTAGATCGACACTCGCTGCTGAAACAGCCCGATCGAGTCGTGGTCGACCTGCTGGAGGTTGTTCGTCAGGCTCGACTCCTGCATGGCGGTCGCCAGCGCGACGGTCGCCGCGTACGGCGTATCCGGCAGCAGCGACTTCACCGTGGACACGATGGTGGCCGCGTTGGCGAGCTGCTCGGCGCTCAGGCTCGTTCCCTCGACCTTCTGCGCCGAGCCGCCAGGCCCGCAGTCGGCCGCCGAGGCCGCCGGGACGCCCACCGCCAGAAGGAACACGACCACCGTGGTCG
Organism: Rugosimonospora acidiphila; assembly: GCF_039543385.1. Classification (NCBI taxonomy): domain Bacteria; kingdom Bacillati; phylum Actinomycetota; class Actinomycetes; order Micromonosporales; family Micromonosporaceae; genus Rugosimonospora; species Rugosimonospora acidiphila. The sequence continues at coordinate 57,082 of NZ_BAABJQ010000011.1, read as the reverse complement.
GGGCCAGAACGAGCAGGGCGACCAGGGCGAGGATCACACTTTTCACTCCGCCATCAACGCCGCATTCGTGTCGAACAGCGGTGCCTCCACCGGGGTACGCACCGTGGTCACCTTGAACACCCGGTCGCCGACCATCCACACCGCCCGGCCGGTGCGCTGGCGGGCCCAGCCGCAGACCCAGTCCCGGGCGAGGTCGCTCAGCCCGACGAGGTCGCGCAGCTCATCGGCGATCGTCGGGTCCTGCGCGAACATCACCTTGGTATCGCACAGGGCCATCATGTCCTTGGCGATCGACACTTCCTGGCTGCCCGCGTCGCCGACGCTGAGCAGGTCGCTGGGCTTGTGTGCGACCACGATCTGGATCTCACCGTCGTTGCGGGACAGCCGGAGGTCGGCGTCGAGCGACTGGACCGCGCCGACGCCCAGCCGCATCTGGCGCCACACCTCGTCGCGTACCACGATGGTGATCTCACCCGGACGGCGCAGGTCGGTCATCGCCCTGGACCACGAGTTCACGCAGGCCAGCGCCACGCCGACCACCTCGTCGCCCAGCTCGTCGAGGCGACGCAGGGACAGCGACTGGATCGGCGAGGACCAGTCCAGCCGCACCGTCGTCTCCGCGTCGAACAGGCCGGAAAGCGCACCGCGCACCAGCCCGCCCAGCGCGTCGGTGACCTGCCGGGTAGCGTCGATCATGCTCTGGATGTCCGGATACCGGCACGCCCGCGCCAGCTCGAGGGTCGGTCGGGCGAGCGCGTCGTGTACCTGAGGGATGGTGACGGTCCGCAGCATGCCGCCGCCGCGCGACCAGCCGGACAGCTCGCCCAGCACCGTGGTCAGCGCGCTCTCGTCGGATGGCGAGACGATCACGTCCCGGGCACCGACCAGGGCCTTGAGCAGCACCACCCAGCGCGCGAAAATCAGCGCCGCGCGGGATTCCCGCTCGATGGTCGACAGCCGGTCCCAACCGGTCCCCAGCGGGCCGAGGTCCAGCGGATTGATCCGGACGGGCAGGCCGAGGCCGAGCGCGATCGGCTCCGACCCGACCGCCCGGCACAGCGACTCGTACTCGCCCTTGACGTCGCCCGCGATGAGGGTACGCGCGGAGAACAGCATCATCCGCAACAGGAACGCCTTGACCGTGGTTGACTTTCCCTGGCCCGGCTTGCCGAAGAAGATCAGGTTCGGGTTGGTCACGGTCTGCGAGAGCACCCACCCGACCGGGTCGACATAGAAGCCGCCCGCCGACAGCGAGTCGTACCCCATCAGCGCGCCGGTCGGCGGCAACCCGTTCGAGGCCAGCAAGGGGAACACCCCACCGACCTCGGCGGTCGAGGCGCGGTACACCGCGAGCGGGGCCGCCATCGGCGACCAGCCGTGGCCGGGCAGCGACCGGCCCCGGCGCGGCGTGTCCGCGCGGATGAGCGCCGCTTCGGCCCGGCGGTCCGTGCCGTGCTTGATCGGCGCAGCGGTGGGCAGCTGGCCACCGAAGTCGGAGACCAGGTCGAGGACCGACCTGCCCTTGGTCTTGCGCCGGAACATCAGGCCTCCCTCCGATCGGGCAGGCCGATGCCCAGCGGCAGGCACGCGGCGACGAATCCGGAATCCTGGGCCAGCTCCAGCCTCAGCAGGCGGAAGTGCGAGGCGCGGGCGGTCGCCTCGAATCGGGCCGCGTGGTCGTCGATCGGCCATGAGGAGGGCACCGTGACGGCCGCCGCTCCGGCCACCCGGACCATCGTGTGACCGGCGGCGAGCTGCCCCTCATGCGAGGCGGTCTCTTGCTGTCGCCGCCGCTCCGCCCGACCGACCCGGAAGCCCCGGCGCATTCGGATGTCCGCGGACATCTCGGCGGACCAGATGTCCCGCTCGACCTGCCGGCCGGCCTTGTGCGGATCCAACGGTTCGTAGTGCAGCGCCAGCGTGCGCCGCTCGCCCGGGGCGGACGGCGCGAGCATCTGGGCCAACGCGCCGACCTGGGTCGGCAGCTCGGGCAGGAGCAGCGCGTAGCTGACCGTCGTGTACGCGTCGTGCGTGTAGCTGCGCGGTGCCGGCGCGGGTGCGGCCGCCGGACCCGCCGCGCCCACCGGGACACCGGTTACGGTCGGGCGCCCCCGGGCCGCCTCCTGCCGAGCCTGCTCCAGGGTCGCCGCCTCCGCCGGGTTGTACCCGGTACGGATCGCCGAGGCCACGTCCTCGGTGTGAAGCCACCGGAGGTGGGTGGCGCCCAGTCCCCGCAGGTGGTTCTCCATCTCCTGCATGTGCCGGTAGAGCACCCGGGCGCGGCCGTCGACGCCACCGCCGGCCTGGGCCGCGTTGCGCCGGATCCGCATCTCGGACACGCTCACCGTCACATACACCTCGTGACGCACAGCGGCGGCGACCACCGCGCGTTCCAGCTGCGCGCTGGCCTGCCGTACCACCTCGGGTGCGTTCATCGCGACGTTGTCCGCGATCCAGGCCGCCCGTTGCGCGCCGTCATCCGGCACGGTACGGACCAGGATGGAGACCCGGGAGATCTGCTCACCCCGGGCCGCGGCGGCCAGCATGGCGCCGAGTTGGTCGGCGTAGCCGTCCCGGGTGACTCCGTTCACCGAACCCAGCCCGGGGTGGCTCACCTCCGCCACCGCGGTCCAGCGGCCCGCCTGTGGATCCTGGATCACACAGACCCGTTGCAGGGTCGCGCCGAACGGCGGCCCGTCGTGCAGCCGCACGGAGGCCAGTACGCCGGGCAGATCCGGCGACTCCAGCTCATCCAGCGTGGCGGCGCCGGTCGACGCCGCGGACCGCCATCGTGACCAACCCATCGCTCTCCCCCACGAATAAAGACACAGGTCGAACAGCCAACGCACCGCCGGTCGACCGCGCACTGGCACCGCCACCAGTGCCGCCGCCAGCAGGGCGAACGGCGTGAACTCGGCGGCCAGCGCCCAGCGACTGCGGCCGATGGCGAGCAGGACCGGCAGGGCGGAGACGGTCACCAGGCACAGCTGCCAACCGTTGAGGCCCATGAACCAACCGAACCGTTCCCGCCGCCAGCCGCTGTACAGCCGGCTCTCGCTCGTCGCGTTGGTCATAGCGCCACCGCACCCAGGGCAGCGGCCTCGCCCGCCGCCGACCCGCCGGCAGCGGCTCCACCACCGACGCCACCGCTAGCGCCGCCGACGCCACCGGCAGCACCACCACCAGGGAGGCCACCGCCACCACCAGGGAGGCCACCGCCGGGGAGGCCGCCACCGGGGAGGCCACCGCCACCGCCGGAACCACCGCCACCACCAGGGAGGCCACCGCCACCGCCGGAACCACCGCCGCCACCGGAACCGTCGGAACCACCGCCGGGCTCGTCAGCGACGGGGGCCTGGTAGATCTCCGGCGGCCGCAGCTGACTTTCGTCGTTGTCGTTGTCGTTATCACCATCGCCGAGCCCTGCTTCCCGGTTGGCGGTAGTGCTGTAGCCCGTTGTCCACGACGGTCTCTTGACCGGATCGGGCCCGCCCTTCCAACCGGCGCCCATGGCGTCGAGGATGTTGCTTCCGAATGAGGCCAGGTTGATCGCGTTCGCCGCCGCCAGCTCCGGCGAGAAGACCGCACCGAGCACCATGTTGAAGCGCGAGTCGGTGCTGTCGCCGCCACCGCCACCACCGCCGCCACCACCGGACGTGGCGGCCCTCCTGGCGTAGTAGCCCCCGGTGTCGTCGAGGCTGTTGGGTTCGATCCACGCGAACAGCTTGAACAGCGCTATCGGAAGCCCCAGCGCGACGTAGAACGTGACACCGATGAGGAGCGTCTGCACGAGAATCCGGCTGACGCTCCCCTGATCGCCGCCGGTAGCCCCGGTCGACGCTAGCTTGATGCCTATCTGCATCGCCAGCGCCGTCGACGGCGTCGACACGCACAGGGCGATGGCCCAGCGCATGGCGATCCAGAACCATCGCCGGGTGGTGTCGGAGACCAACCCTGCGGCCACGATGGGGATGGTCGCCGCGAGGACCATGATGCCCGCCGCCCGGACCAGCGATTCGAGCAGCAGGCACACCGAACCCGGGATGAAGGTGCTGAGAGCGATGAACATCAGGGCGATGCCGCCCAGTTGCTGGGCACTGTTCTGTAAGACCGTGGACTTACCGGTGATCGAGACCCAGGTCCCGTCGCCGCTGGCAGTGAGGATGGCTTTAGTCATCCCATCGCTCGCCCCCACCATGACGCCCAAGATGCCGAGACCACCGGTGGCCGCCGCGAAATACTGGAATAGTCCAACAAATAGGCGGCTGAAGCCGTCGCCGCTTCGCATCACCGCGCGCCCGACCTGGACGAACGCCATCAGGATGAGCACCGCGCCGCCGATCCATTCGGTCAGCGGCATGATCCCCTTCAGTGGCCCGTTGGTCGGGTCGAGATTGGGGCTGATCTGAGCGTCACACCAGCTCAGCACCGAGCCGAGGAGTTGGGAGGCGAAATTCCAGACTTGGTTGCCGAAGGAGTCGAACACATCCGTCGCCGCCGTGCTCGCCGCGTGGCTCAACAGGCCACCGATAGCTGTGATGGGATTGGGGATATCAATGCCCATAAGATCAAGCTGCACGGTTGAATGCCCTCCATCCGGCTCGAACCGATTCGGCGCTACCCGGCCAGACCGGCGACGGGAACGCCGGCTGGTCGCCGGGTCCGATCCGCCACCGTCCGTCTGACCACACCATGCGTTGGCAGTCAGCGGCGCCGGAGCGGGCGAGCTGCGCTTGGGTCACGTCCCACTCGCCGAGCACGCAGGCCACCACGAAGTCGGCGCCGACCGTCCCCTTGATCTGCCCCTCCACGGCCTGAAAGACGACGATCGCCTGCCCGGCGTCGTCGCCCATCGACTGGTTGATCGAGGTCACGCCGGCGCTCGGCGTCCAATCGGCCTCTGAAACGGCGCCCGGCATGGCCGCCCAGGTGTACACCTCGTGCGCCTTGCCGACGTCCGTGGTGCTCAACGCGGCCTCGTCTATCGCGGCCAGCTGGCCGATCGCGCCCTCCGGTGTCTCCGGAAAGCCGGTCGGCACCGGCGGGCCACCGGCCCCCGGCTTGACGGTGGGCGCCGGCACGTCGATGGGTGGCCCCGCGGACGCGGTCACCAATGGCGCGGGCTGGGCCGCCGATTCCGGCAGGCTCATCATCGGCGCGGCGGCCAGCGCGTCCTGCTGGTCCTGGGGAGTGCCCGTGGCAGGATCGGCGGTCGGGCTCGAGGCCGTGCCAGGTGTCGCGGTCGCGCTGCCGCCCGCGATGGCGGGCGGATTCGCCTTCGCCGCCGGCTTGCGGGCCGCGTTGACGATGAGCAGCACCAGACCGGCGACGAGCGACAAGCCCACGACCGCCACGACCACGAGCACCGCCAGCGCACGGCCACGGCCGTTGTCGGCGATCGTGTTGACCATTAGTTGGTCACCGAGGTGATGAGCGCGTAGATGCCGACGTAGAGAACGGCTCCACCGAACGCGGACATCAAGATGGTGGTGCCGATCTTGCTGGAGCCGTGGTGGGCCAGGGCCCGGCCTCCGGCGATGGCGGCCGTGCCGACGAATGCCGCCGCGATGATGATGAACAGCACCCCCCACTTCACGTAGGCGAGCAACTGCTCCAGCGGCTTGTCCACGCCCGGCGGCACCGACGCCTTGGGATTGGGAACGGCCGGTGCGGCCACCACGTGGATAGCGTCCGCCAAATGATGAGCGAGCACTTTGACTTCCTCCCCATGACTTTCATCAGGAACGGCCGAACCGCCGTGCCTTTCGGTTGTGCTGTTGTGGCGCGAGTGCCTCACCGATCGGGCCACCAACGCCCTGAAGCAATGCCATCGCTGTGCGCACCGAGTTCGCCGGCACGGGCGCGACGGACCAGCCGGCCGTCGCGGCCTCGGGTGACGGCGAGATGAACAGCGTCCGTTCGGACAGCGACTCGAGCTGTAGACCCATCACCGCCCGCACGACAGTGGGCCACGACTCGCCGCCCACGGCGACCGCGCACCCCATCTCGACGAAGCCGCGTTGCCGCACGCCGGTGTCGTATCGGGTCAGCATCCCCTCGGCGAGGCCGACCGAGCCGACCGTCGAGCGCATGACCACGACGGGAAAAGTACAGGTCGGTGATCCGGTACACCAGAGCAGAGGGCCCAACGATTCACCCGGAATCGTCAACGGCCACACGTCCCAACCCACATCGACGATGGTCAAATCGAAGTCGCTGGGCTCGGCGGAGGCCCACGACGTGGGCAGCGGCAGTTGGGCGATGGTGATGGGAGTACCGGTGCCAACCAGCCGGCGCACCGCCAACCTGCTGTTCTGGACCGTCCGGGTGCCAATCCGCATCGCCGAACGACCGTGCGCGCCGGGCACCGAGCGGCCCTCCACCGCACAGACTCCGGCCAGTCCGGAGCGCGCCGGGTCGGCGCTGTCTATCAGCAGCACTCGGAGTCCGGCGACGGCCGCGGCGTCGGCGAGGGCGAGTGCGACACCCGAGGCGCCCGCCTGCGGATGCGCACCCAACACCGGAATAACCGTACCGAGTCCAAGATCGCTGGGGTTGAAGGCTCCGGAACGACCGGGAGACGGATTGGGGAACGACACCGGACGCGACGGTGTCGTGGTCAGTTCATCCATGGGTTCACAACATCCAGCCCTTGCCGTGCCTCTACGGCTCGTACCACTCGGAGGTGTTCAACCGGGCGGTGTGGGCGTAGTTGACGAACGGGTCCTGCTCCTCGGCCATCCGGGTGTACGCCTGAATCATCTCGGTCGTCTGGGCCCTGCCGGCGGCGATCTCCGATGCGTCTTTGCGCTCCGTTATAGCGGTCATCCGCACCTCGACCGGCCGCACGTTGCGAGCCAACACCACCGCCCGGCCACGCGGTAGCGTGCGCAACTCCTCCGGCGACAGGATCCGGTCGCTGGTCAGGTGGCCGCCGCCCCGTGACTTGTTGGGCAGGTCGCCGATCAGCTTGGACAGGTCCTCCAGGTCGGCGGCGTTTCCCTGGCCGCCCAGCACCATGCGGACCGCGGCCATCTCCCAGAGGCCCGGGCCCCACGTATCGCGCATCGAGGTCAGCGACGACACGTACACGTGCAGCGCGATCGACTGATAGACGGCGTCGCCCATGTAGCTGCCCAGGTTGGGCATCGGTACCAGGGCCGCGGCGTCGTTGAGCTCGATGCTGACCGGCGGATCCAGCCGGGCGTTCGGCGCCTGCCGGCCGATCCGGTAGATCTCGTAGAGCAGGTCCTCCATCAGGGCCGTAGCCACCGGCGTCACCGTCCGGTCGCCCACCACGTACAACGTGTTGCGGCCGGAGAGGAACTCTCGCAGGTCGAAGACCTCGTTCGGTCCGGGCGAGCACGCCTCGAGGATTCTCGGGTCGGAAAAGCTGTTGAGCGCCTGCACCACCGTTGCCCACACCGCGCCGCTGTGCTCCGGATTCGCCTGCGCCGCCGCCTCCAGCGCCATCGCCCAACCCCGCGCCGCCGCCCCCGCGGCCTCGGCCTCGCGCAGCAGCGCGACGGGCTCGGGATCGGTCGGCCGGGTCGACCAGCGAATCACGTCCAGCAGCGTCCGACCGCCCAGCGCCGCGGCGTGCAAATAGCAACGCAACACCATGGTCGCCGCGGTGACGAAGTTCGCGCCCTCCCCGCCCGGACGGAACCCCGCACCGTGGATGAACGCGCGGGCCCGCTCATTCGCGATGCGCGGGCGCTCCGCGCCGGCAACCGGCGACCAGCGCATGCGGTCGGGCCAGTTGGTCAGGCCGATCGGATCGAAGACCAGGACCCGGCCCACCTTCGCCCGAGACGCGTAGAAGTTGGCGAAGGACGGCACCACATCCGAGCCGAGCGAGGTGTGGATGGACGGTCCCGGAGCGTCGATGGTGAACTGGTCGCAGAGGAACGGCTCCTTACCCTGCGACGGAGGCGCGACGACCAGCATCGTCTCGTTGACCGAGGCGTACACGCGGCGCTGCGAGCGGATGTCGCGCCCCAGGTAGAACCCGACCTCTTGGGGGTCGACGTCACGGCGTCCCTGCGAGGACGGTCGAGCGACGGCCCCCTTCGCGATGATGGCCTTCACGCCCATCGTCCGGCGGATGTCGTTGCCGGGAGCGAACCCGAGCCGGAAGTACCGCAGCGGCTGCCGGCGCCGGAAGTTCAGCATCAACCGCACGACCTGGACGGTCAGGAACGCCAGGATCACGCACAACACGATGAAGATGAAAAAGACCAGCCAGGCCGGCCCGACCGCGGCGGCCGCCACGACGGGCCAGGCGCGCGCCGGATCGCCCGGGTGCTTGACCCAGTTCTCCATGATGGTGACAATGTCGGCCGGCGACGAATGCGGCCAACCGTGCCCGGTCAGCAGACCGGCGACTTCTCCCGCGAACCAGAACGCGATACCCAGCGCAAACACGATCTCGAGGATGACGAGCACGAAGTAGGCGAGGTATTCCGCAGGCGCGCGGGGCGACCCATCACTCACGGCTGCTCCCCTTCTACCGATAGCCCGTATAAATTATCTGTCATGATCTCGCAGCGCAATGAATCTCACGTTCCGCTACGAGGTTACTTGCGGTAGTCGGGTCCACACTGGACAACAACCACCGCCACGAGTCCACGATGGACAGAACGAAGAAATCCCTGGTCCGCCGGGGTGGCGGCGCCCATCGCGGCAACTCGCTGCGCGCGTCAGACCTCGAACATCGCCGATGAGCGCGGTAACGTTTTACCCGGAGGTAACCAAGGACGGTGGTCGTGGACGGACTCGGGCACGTACACCTGGCGATCCGGTCGTCGGCGTGAACGCCGACCTGGTCGGCAGGGTCGTCCTGGTCACCGGGGCGGCCCGGGGCATCGGCGCGCACACCGCGCGGCTGGCCGCGGCCCGGGGCGCCCGGCTCGCCCTGATCGGACTGGAGCAGGACCGGCTGGCCGCGCTGGCCGCCGAGTTGGGCGAGGGGCACGCCTGGGCCGAGTGCGACGTGACCGACCAGGTGGGGCTGGAGCGGGCCGTCCGGTACGCGGCGGACACGCTGGGCGGCATCGATATCGTGCTGGCCAATGCCGGGGTGGCCAGCTACGGCACGGTCGAGGTGACCCCGGTCGAGGCGCTGGCGCGCACCATCGAGGTGAACCTGCTCGGCGTGGTCCGCACGGTGAGCACCACCCTGCCGTACCTGGCCCGGCGGCGCGGGTACTACCTGTTGGTCTCGTCGGCCGCCGCGTTCACCGCGCTGCCGGGGATGGCCGCGTACTGCGCGTCCAAGGCCGGCATCGAGCAGTTCGCGAACGCGCTGCGGCTGGAGGTGGCGTACCGGGGCATCGGGGTGGGCACCGCGCACCCGGCGTGGATCGACACCGACCTGGTCCGCGACGCCCGCCGGGACCTGCCCACCTTCGGCGACACCCTGCGCCGGCTGCCCTGGCCGGTCGGGTCGGTGGCGCCGGTCGACCGGTGCGCGCGGGCGCTGGTCGACGGCATGGCGCGCCGGCGCCGGCGGATTTATGTGCCCGGCGCGATCGGGCTGGTGCAGGCGCTGCGCACGGTCGTGCTGGGCCCGGTGGGCGAGGCGGTACTGCGCGGCGGCGCGCGCACGTCGGTGCCGGCGCTGGAGTCTGAGGCACGCGCGCTGGGCCGGTCGTTCGGTGAGCACAGCGCCGGCGGATCGGCCCCGGATCGGAACAGCCCGTGATAGCCCTGCACCGGGTCGGCGCCGGCGAACCCCTGCTGCTGTTGCACGGCATCGGTCACCGCTGGCAGGCCTGGCAGCCGGTGCTCGGCCCGCTCGCCGAGCACCACGACGTGCTCGCCGTGGACCTGCCCGGCTTCGGCACGTCCCCGCTGCCGGATGGGCCGATGGACATGCCCGCGACCGTCCGTCGACTCGGTGAATTCCTCGACGGCCTCGGCGTCGCGCGCCCGCACGTGGCCGGCAACAGCCTGGGTGGTGCCGTCGCGCTGGAGCTGGCCGCGCACGGCCTGGCCCGGTCGGCGACCGCGCTGTCACCGGCCGGCTTCACCAGCGCCTGGGAGCTGCGCTGGGCGCTGTCGGTCCTGCGCCTGCACCGATGGTTGGCCGCACGGCTGCCCGACTCGGTGGTGTACCGCGTCGCCCGTTCACCACGACTGCGCGCGCTGGCCTTCGGCATGATGGTGGCCCGGCCGGGCCGGCTGGATCCGGACGCCGCCGCCGGGGATGCGCGGGCGCTGCGCGACGGGCCCGGCTTCGCCACCGTGGCGCGGGAGGCCCGGCGGTACCGGTTCGGTGGGAGCCCGGACGTTCCGGTGACCGTCGCCTGGGCCACCCGCGACCGCATCCTGCTCCCCCGCCAGGCACGGCGGGCGGGTCGGGCGCTGCCCCGGGCCCGGCACGTGCCGCTGCCCGGCTGCGGTCACCTGTCGATGAGCGACGAGCCGGAGTTGGTCGCCCGCGTCATCCTGCGGACCACCGGCGCGCTGCCGGCCGAGGGGCGCTGACCCCGGGCACCAACCGCGTGACCCGGCGCACCCGTTACGGCTCGTCCCAGTCGTTGGTGTTCCCGCGGGCCGCGTGGGCGTAGTTGGTGAAGGGATCCTGCTCCTCGGCCAGCTGCGTGTACGTCCGGATCATCTGGGTCGTTTCGGCCTTGCCCGCGGCGATCTCCTGGCCATCCTTGCGCGCCGAAATCTCCCTGAGCTGCACCTCGACCGGGCGTACCAGGCGAGCCATCACCACGGCCCGGCCACGCGGCATGGTGCGCAATTCCAGCGGCGACAGCACCCGGTCGCTGGTCAGGTTGCCCGCACCCCGTGACTTCTTCGGCAGGTCGCCGATCGTCTTCGACAACTCCTCCAGCTCGGAGGCGTTCCCCGTGCCGCCCAGCACCATGCGGATCGCGGCCTGTTCCCACAGCCCCGCACCCCAGGTGCTACGCATCCCGGACAGCGACGACACGTACACGTGCAGCGCGATCGACTGGTAGACGGCCTCGCCCACGTACGTGGGCAGGTTGGGCATCGGTACCAGGTTCGCGGCGTCGTTGAGTTCCACGGTGAGCGGGGGATCCAGCCGGGCATTCGGCTCCTGCCGGGCGATCCGGTAGATCTCGTAGAGCAGATCCTCCATCAGGGCCGTGGCCACCGGTGTCACTGTCCGGTCGCCCACCACGAACAGCGTGTTCCGGCCGGAGAGGAACTCCCGCAGGTTGAAGACCTCGTCGGGCCCGGGCGAACAGGCCTCGAGCACCTTCGGGTCGGAGAAGCTGTTGAGCGCCTGCACCACCGTCGCCCACACCGCGCCGCTGTGCTCGGGGTTCGCCTGCGCCGCGGCCTCCAGCGCCATCGCCCAACCGCGGGCCGCCGACCCGGTCGTCTCGGCCTCGCGCAGCAGCGCGACGGGCTCGGGATCGGTCGGCCGGGTGGACCAGCGGATGACGTCCAGCAGCGTCCGACCGCCCAACGCCGCAGCGTGCAGGTAGCAGCGCAGCACCATGATGGCGGAGGTGACGAAGTTCGCGCCCTCGCCATCCTGGCGGAACCCCGCGCCGTGGATGAACGCGCGGGCCCGCTCGTTGGCGATCCGGGGGCGCTCCGCGCCGGCAACCGGCGACCAGCGGAAGCGATCCGGCCAGTTGGTCAGGCCGATCGGGTCGAAGACCAGGACCCGGCCCACCTTCGCGCGGGAGGCATAGATGTTGACGAAGGAGGGCATCACGTGCGAGCCGAACGACGTATGGATGCACGCTCCCGGCGCGTCGATGGTGAACTGGTCGCAGAGGAACGGCTCCTTGCCCTGCGACGGAGCCGAGACGACCAGGAGCGTCTCGTTCACCGAGGAGAACAGCCGGCGCTGCGAACGGATGTCCCGGCCCAGGTAGAACCCGACCTCCGTCGGCTCGATGTCGCGACGCCCCCGGTAGGACGGCCGCGCGTCGTTGGCCTTGGCGATGACGGCCTTGACACCCATCGAACGCCGGATGTCGTTGCCGGGAGCGAACCCGAGCCGGAAGTACCGCAGCGGCTGCCGGCGCCGGAAGTTCAGCATCAACCGCACGACCTGGACGGTCAGGAACGCCAGGATCACGCACAACACGATGAAGACGAAGAACACCAGCCAGGCCGGCCCCACCGCGGCGGCCGCCACCGCTGGCCACGCCCGCGCGGGATCGCCCGGGTGCTTGACCCAGTTCTCCATGATGGTGACGATGTCCGCCGGTGACGAGTGCGGCCAACCGTGCCCGGTCAGCAGCCCCGCGACCTGCCCCGCGAACCAGAACGCGATGCCGATGGCGAACACGATCTCGGCGACGATGAGCACGAAATAGGCGAGATATTCGGCAGGTTCGCGAGATCCATCACTCACGACGACTGGTCCCCTTGAGTCGACAGCGGGTACACGCTATCCGTCGCGATCTGCGAACGCCATGAAATTAATTTACCTATATCAATGTCTGACCTTTAGAACAATCGATGCTCCACAGTAGACCGAACAGCGAATACCCTGGCCGGACGGCATGGCGACGCCCGGCCAGGCGGCGACACCCCGCACCAGTCAAATCTCAAACTTCGCCGACGAGTTCATTAGCGTTAACCCCTTGATAACCGAGGGCCGGCGGACGCGGACGGATTGCCGACCGCGTACGCGTGACGAAAGCCACGACGGCGCCGACGACAAAACATCCTTCGTCGACCCCGGAGTGACGAGCCGGTTAAATGGAACGGATAACCCGGCCGAGAATCGGTCGCGGTCGGCGCAGCGCCTACTCCGGCTCGACCTGCGGAGGCTCGCGGTGCAGCGGCACCCGTCCCGCCGGCTGACTCGGACGCGGGCCCGCCGTGATCGGCGGGATGTCCAGCCGCACCGGGGCGCCCGGCTTGACGTCCACGGTCTCTCCGAAGTGGAGGATGCGCAGCGGCATGCCCTCCCGCACCTCGTAGCTGACGCTTTCGTGGTCGAACGAGACGTGCAGCGTCTGGCGCCGCCAGCAGAGGCGGAACGTCAGCCGCTGGAGCGCCTCCGGCAGGCGCGGCGCGAACGACAGCTGACCGTTGTGGTCGCGCATCCCGCCGAACCCCGACACCAGCGCTATCCACGCGCCCGCCAGCGACGCGACGTGCACCCCGTCGCGGGTGTTGTGTTCCAGGTCGGCCAGGTCCATCAGCGCCGCCTCGCCCAGGTAGTCATAGGCGAGGTCGAGCTGACCGACCTCGGCCGCGATGACCGACTGGATGCAGGCCGACAGCGACGAGTCGCGAACCGTGATGCCCTCGTAGTACGCGAAGTCGCGCGCCTTCTCCTCCGGGGTGAACGCGTCGCCGCGCAGGAACAGCGCGAGCACCAGGTCCGCCTGCTTGACCACCTGGGTGCGGTACAGGTCGCCGTACGAGTAGTACAGCATCAGCGGGTAGTGCTCCGGCGGCGTGTTCTCGAAGTCCCACGGGGAATGGTCGGTGAACCGCTCCGCCTGCGGGTGCACCCCGCGCCGCTCGTCGTAGGGCACCACCATCGCGTCGGCGGCCCGGCCCCACTCCCGCAGCTCCTCGGTACTGACCTCCAGATCCCGGGCCCGGTCGGGGTGGCGGGCCACCAGCGCCTGTGCACCGCGCAGGTTCCGCTGCGCCATCAGGTTGGTGTAGACGTTGTTGTCCGCTATCGCGCTGTACTCGTCGGGTCCGGTCACCCCGTCGATGTGGAACCGGCCGTCACCGTCGAACGCGCCCAGCGACATCCACAGCCGCGCGGTGTTGACCAGCAGCTCCACCCCGATCTCGCGGGCCAGGTCGGCGTCGCCGGTCACGTCGAGCTGCCGGATGACCGCGTCGGCGATGTCCGCGTTGATGTGGTACGCGGCCGTGCCGGCCGGCCAGTACGCCGAGCACTCTTCGCCGGTGATGGTGCGCCAGGCGAATGCCGCTCCCTTCAGATGCAGCTCCTGGGCGCGCCGCTGGGCGATCGGCAGGGTGGCGTAGCGCCAGCGCAGCGCGTCGGCCGACGCCTCGGGGTTGGTGTATGCCAGTACCGGCAGCACGAAGGTCTCGGTGTCCCAGAACGCGTGCCCGTCGTAGCCCGGGCCGGTCAGGCCCTTGGCCGGGATCGGCCGCCGCTCCGCCCGCGCGCTGGCCTGCAGCACGTGGAACAGCCCGAACCGGACCGCCTGCTGCACCTCGTCATCGCCCTCCACCTCAACGTCGGCGCGGGCCCAGAACTCGTCGAGGTACTCCCGCTGCGCGTCGCACAGCCCCTTCCACCCGGTCGCCCGCGCGGCGATCAGCGCCGCCTCGACCTGGGCCCGGATCGCCGGCTGGGAGCGCTCGCTGGACCAGCCGTAGGCGAGGAACTTCACGATGCGCAGCGGCTCCCCGGCGGCCAACTGGGAGGTGACGGTGGTGCGGGCCGAGTCCTCGTAGCTGCGCGTGCCGATCAGTTCGCTGCGACTGCCGTCGATGACGTGGTCCATGCCGGCGCCGATGCGCAGCCCGCTGCGCTTGACCCGGTGGATCAGCAGCGCGCGGGCGTCCTCCGCGGCGTGCTCCTCGGAGACCAGCGGCGCCTCCAGCACCGCCGCTGCCCGCGGGTCGTCGGATGCCTGCGGCCCCGGCTCGTTGGCGACCAGCTCGGACTGCACCACCACCTGTGCCGGCCCGTCGATGGGGCGCACCTCGTAGGCGATGGCGGCGATCGACCGGTACGCGAAGGAGACCAGCCGGGTCGAGCGCACCTCGACGGTACGGCCGGCCGGCGAGGTCCACAGGGTGGTCCGGCGCAGCACCCCTTCACGCAGGTCCAGCACCCGTTCGTGCCGGTGCAGCTGGCCGTAGCGCAGGTCGAACGGCTCGTCGTCGACGAGCAGCCGGATCAGCTTGCCGTTGGTGACGTTGATGACGCTCTGCGCCGAGGCCGGGTACCCGTACCCGGCCTCCGCATATGGCAGGGGGCGCAGCTCGTACACCGAGTTGAGGTAGGTGCCCGGCAGCGCGTGCGGCTCGCCTTCGTCGAGGTTGCCGCGCATGCCGATGTGCCCGTTGGCCAGTGCGAACAGCGACTCGCACTGGGCCATCATGCCGAAGTCGAGGCTGGTCTCCTTGATCGACCACGGCTCGACCAGATACGACGGGTGCTTGATCACGATTCGTCCAACAGGTCGGCGAGGTCCCGGACCACCGCGTCGGCGCCATGCGCCTTCAAATCCGCCGAATGCGAGTGCGGGCCCTGGTCGCCGATCCGGTCCACACCCACCACGTACCCGAACCGGCCGGCGCGCCCGGCGGACACCCCGGCCAGCGCGTCCTCGAACACCGCGGCCTGAGTGGGTATCACGTTCAGCAGGCCGGCGGCGGCCCGGTAGGTGTCCGGCGCCGGCTTGCCGGGCAGCCGGTCCCGGGCCGCCACTATGCCGTCGATCCGCGCGTCCAGCAGGTCCTCCAGGCCGGCGGCGCGAACGATCTGGGCGCAGTGCCGGCTGGCCGAGACGACCGCGGTGCGCAGCCCGGCCGCGCGCACGGCGCGCAGGTACCGCTCCGAGCCCGGGTACGGCTGGATCCCGCCCTTCTCCACCATCCGCCGGAAGATCTCGTCCTTGCGCTCGCTCAGACCCTCGACGGTGTCCGCGTCCGCGGGGTCTTCCGGCGAGCCCTCGGGGACCATGACGCCCCGGGAGGCCAGGAACGACCGGGTGCCGTCGGCCCGGGCCCGGCCGTCCACATACTGGTTGTACTCGTCCTGGGAGAAGGGCCGGAAGCCCGGACCCTCCCGCCCGCGCAGGAAGGCGTCGAACATCTCTTTCCAGGCCGCCGCGTGGACGGCGGCGGTCGGAGTCAACACCCCGTCGAGGTCGAACAGCGCGGCGCGGATCCGGTCGGGCAGGCCATTCACGTGACCAACGCTAGCCGACAGCAGGGCGCGGCGCTCACGGACACATTCGGTAGCCGGCCACTCGCCCCGCGCCCACCCGAACGGTACGCGCCTACTCAAACAGGGTGTGGTGCCGCGGATCGATCCTGCGCCGCTGCCGGCGCCGTAGCTGGATCACCACGATGTCGACGATGGTGACCGCCGCGAGCGCCACCGCTACCCCGCCGAGTACCGGCTGGTGGAACGCGAACATGGCGACCGCCAGGGCGGCCAGGAGCACGAGCCCGAAACTGGCCAGGGCGAGCCGCAGGTTCAGCGCGCTGTACGGGTGCTTCGCGGTGCCCCGCGCTCCCCTAGGCTGTGGACCGATCGGCATGCCCGATGGGTACCCGGCCGGCGCCGGCAGTACTCCAGCAGTGATCAATCGAGAACGATGATCATGGTGAATATACGGGACGAACGGCACTAGTACGTTTGTCCCACGTGTTCGGGTACGGACCACACTGTGCCGGCACGGCGAACGCCTGTCATGGTTGTGGGGTGGATGCGACGACTGCGTCTCCGGGCGCCGAGGTGCCCTTGGGGACACCTGTGTCATCAAACGCGCCCGGCGCGCGCCTGGCCGACGCGGCGACGACGGCGGCCACCCTGCGCCTGCGCGCACCCCAGCACCGGGTCAGCCGCCGGGCGATCGGGTACTGGACGCTGCGGGCCGCGCTCGGCTGGCTGGTACCGCTGGCCGTCGAGATCCTCTGGACGGTGGCCGACACCCGCCACCTGGGTACCCACCTGACCTGGCTCGGCGTGACGGTGGTCGTGGCACTGCTGCACGTCCTGGTGATGCCGCAGTGGCGCTACCGGGTACACCGCTGGGAGACCACCGCACAGGCCGTCTACACCCAGGCCGGCTGGCTCAACCAGAGCCGGCGCATCGCGCCCGTGTCCCGCATCCAGACGGTGGACACCGAGCGGGGGCCGTTCGAGCAGTTGCTCGGCCTGAGCAACATCACCGTCACCACGGCGTCCGCGGCCGGGCCGCTCAAGATCGAAGGGCTGGACCACGCGACCGCGCAGCGGCTGGTGGACGAGCTGACCAGCACCACGCAGGCGAACCCGGGCGACGCGACGTGAGTGCCCCGATGGCGCCCGGCGCCCCGGGCCCGGCCGCCACCCCCGGCCCCACCGCCACGCCCACCCCGGCCGCGGCGCCCGACGCCCCGGGCCCGATCGGGCCGGCCGACCCGGTCGGCGCGCCCGCTCCGGCCGGGGCCGGTCCGGCCGCCGGCGCGGGCGGCGTCCCCGCCCAGCCCGACTGGCGGCGGCTGTCCCCGCGGATGCTGGCGGTCCATCCGGTCCAGGAGACGGCGCGCGCCCTGCCGGCGCTGCTGGCCGTGCTGGTGGCGGGCAGCAGCAGCGGGCACTCCGCGCTGTGGACGCTGGCCGGCGTGGCGGTGACCATCGGGCTGGGCATCCTGCGCTGGGCCACCACGAGCTACCAGGTCTCCGCCGAGCAGGTGCAGGTGCGGCGCGGCTTCCTCCGCCGCCGGGTGCTGTCCACCCCCCGCGACCGGGTCCGCACCGTCGACCTGACCTCGCACGCGCTGCACCGGGTGCTCGGGCTGTCCCGGCTGACCATCGGCACCGGGCAGTCCGATCGCAAGGAGGGACTGCGGCTGGACGGGTTGACGGTCGCCGAGGCCGAGCGGCTGCGCGTCGCGCTGCTGCGCCGCACCGCCTCCGGCCAGCCCACGCTGCCGACCCAGTCCACGCTGCCCGGCCAGTCCACGCTGCCCGGCCAGTCCACGCTGCCCGGCCAGCCCACGCTGCCGGTCCCCGGCCGCATCCCGGCCGGCGAGTTCGGCGCGGGCGGCCAGTTCGGTGAGAGCGGCCAGCCGACCGTGGCGGGCCCGCTGGACTGGTCGCGGGCCGACCGGCCGGCCCGCGAGACGGTACTGGCGGCGCTGCGTCCCGGTTGGGTGCGGTACGCGCCGTTCACCCTCTCCGGCCTGGTCACCATCGGGATCGTGTTCGGCTTCATCTACCGGCTGGTCAACGAGGCGCACCTCGATCCCAGCCGGTTCGGTGCGCTGCGTGACCTGGCCCATCACCTGTCCCAGGCGCCGCTCGGGCTGGCCGTCACCGAGGTGGTGCTCGCCGCGATCGTGTTGGTCGCCCTCGCCTCGACCTTCGGGTACGTGCTGGCCTTCTGGTCCTTCCGGCTGGCCCGCCAGGACGGCGGCACGCTGCACGTGAGCCGGGGTCTGATCACGACCCGGGCCACCACCATCGAGGAGCGCCGGCTGCGCGGCGCGGAGCTGAGCGAGCCCCTGCTGCTGCGGATGGTGGTCGGTGCCCGGTGCATCGCGATCGCGACCGGCCTGCGGGTGGGGCGCGGGGCCGAGCGGGGCGGGTCGTTGCTGCTGCCCCCGGCGCCCCGGCGGGAGGTCGTGCGGGTGGCGGCCGAGGTGCTGCGCGACCCGCAGCCGATGACCATCGCGCTGCGGTCGCACGGGCCGCGTGCCCGGCGACGGCGCTACGTCCGCGCCCTGACGCTGGCCGCTATCGTGCCCGCCGTGCTCGGCGTGCTGTGGGGCGTGGCCGGCTGGCCGGTGTGGGCCCCACTGGTCGCGCTGGTGACGCTGCCGGCCGGTGCGCTGCTGGCCGCCGACCGGTACCGCAGCCTGGGCCACGCGGTCACCGGCGGGTACCTGGTGCTGCGGCAGGGCTCGATGATCCGCCGCCGGTGCGCCCTGGCCCGGGACGGGATCATCGGCTGGCACCTCCGCCAGTCGATCTTCCAGCGCCGGGCTGGGCTGGTCACGGTCATCGCCACCACGGCGGCCGGCCGGCAGCGGTACGCGCTGCCCGACGTCGAGGTCGGCACGTCGGTGCCGCTGGTCGACCGGGCCACGCCGGACCTGTTCACTCCGTTCCTGGTCGAGACCCCGAGCCGCTAGCCGCGCGGCGCGACCCGACCGCCGTCGGCGCGCAGCCGCCGCAGCCAGCCCTGTGCCGTGTGGCGCGGCACGCCGTAGTGGTCGGCCAGCGCCGCCGTGTCGGGTGTCCGGGCGTAGACCTCGGCCAGGTCGCCGGGCGCGCGCCGGTAGGCACGCCGGCCGTCACCGGCGACGGCCGGCACGGCCGCGGGCGATTTCACCGCCCTCGACTTCACCGCCCTCGACTTCACCGCCCTCGACTTCACCGCCCTCGACTTCGCGGTTCCCGGCCGCCGAGCCACCGGTGGCGCGGGCGGGGTCAGTGCGCGCAGCAGCCGGCCGAGATCGACCCCGGGCAACCGCCCCGGCACCAGCTCTCCGCCGGTGCCGGCCCGCACCGTCAGCTCGGTGATGCGCGGGCCGGCGGGGCCGATCTCGACGCGCACGATCGCGCTGGCGTCGGCGCTGTCCTCGGGTGTGAGCGTGATCGTGTATGTACTCACCGGACTGCCTCCGCTGCTGGACGAGCGAACGATGACGGTCAAAGTACCCTGCCCAGCGGCCTGCGCCAACAGCCGAACGCCCGCTCGTACCGGCGGATCAGTCGGCGGCCGGCGACGCCTCCTGGGTGTGGTTGCCCCGCCGCACCAGCAGTGCGATCAGGGCGGCGGCCAGCGACACCGCCGCCGCGACGCCGAAGGACAGCCGGAACCCGTCCATGAACGCCAGGTGGCTTCCGGTGGTGATCGCGTGCGCCAGTGAGGCCGGGGCGCCCGATGGCACCGGTGCCACGCCCTGCGCCACGTACTGCTTGGCGGCCACCAGGCCGGAAGCCTCGGCGCCCGGTACCCCGGCGCTGCCGAGCCGGTGCACCAGCACGTCACCGACCTGGGTGGTCAGCAGCGTGCCGAAGACGGTGGTGCCCAGCACCCCGCCGATCTGCGCGCCGGTCTGCTGGATGCCGCCGGCCAGCCCGGCCAGGTGTACCGGCATGTTGCCGACGATCGCCTCGGTGCCGGCGACCACCACGAACCCGAACCCGATGCCGGTCATCAGGAACGATGGCCACATCGAGTTGTACCCGGCGTCCACCGAGAGCCGGGACAGCGCGAACAGGCCCACCGCCGACAGCAGCATGCCCAGTACCAGCGGCGGTCGCGGACCGAACCGGGCGGTGAGCGTGCCGGCCACCGGCGAGCCCACGATGACCATCGCCGTCATCGGCAGCAGGTGCACACCGGCCTGCACCGGCCCCATCCCGTGCACCTGCTCCAGGTACAGGGTCAGGTAGAAGAACCCGCCGAACAGCGCGTAGAAGCCGAGGAGCACCAACATCGTGCCGGCCGACACCGACCGGGACCGGAACACCCGCAGCGGCAGCAGCGGATGGGCGGCCCGCCGCTCCCAGGTCAGGAACGCCGCCGCGAGAACCACGGCGATGCCGAAGAAGACCAGCGGCATCGGGTCACCGAAGCCGTACGACTGCGCCTTGATCAGACCCCAGACGAGGCTGAACAGCGCACCGGACAGCAGCACCACCCCGGGCAGGTCGAACGAGCCCCTCGCCTGCCGGTCCCGCGACTCGCGGACGACCCAGAGGCTCACCAGCAGCGCCAGCGCGGCGAGCGGCACGTTGAGGTAGAACACCGACTGCCAGTTCACGTGCTGGACGAGCAGTCCGGCCACGATCGGGCCGCTGGCGATGGCCAGACCCGAGGCGCCGCTCCAGATGCCGATCGCCATGTTGAGCTTGGCCGGCGGGAACGTGCTGCGCAGGATCGCCAGGCTGGCCGGTTGCAGCAGGGCGCCGAAGAGCCCCTGGAGCACCCGGAACAAGATCACCAGACCGATGGTGCCGGACAACCCGACGGCCGCCGAGGCGACCGCGAAGCCGGCCACCCCGATCAGGAAGATCCGCTTGCGCCCGAGCCGGTCGGCGATCCGACCGGCCGTGATCAGCGAGACCGCCAGGGCCAGCAGGTAGCCGTTGGTCACCCACTGCAGCCCGGAGAGATCGGCGTGCAGGTCCTGGGCGATAGCCGGGTTCGCGATGGCCACGACCGTCGCGTCCAGGGCGACCATCATGACGCTCAGCGCGACGGCGGCCAGGGTGAGCCAGGGATGGCCGTAACCGCGCCTGGTGCGCGCGCCCTCGCCGGACCGGGGTGGGTGTTCGTCGATCAGAGCTGGCTGGGCCATGAGGACCGCCTCCCGTGAGTTGTGGACACAGGAAAGAATCTGTCAGCTTCTGACAAGTGTCGTCAACCGACGTACGTCACTCAGTGACAAGCATCATCACGGGAATAAAGTCGGCTTCTGACGCGAGGGGTAGACTGAGGGCATGGTCTTGTCATCGACGGCCTCATCGACGGCCCGCCGGCTGGGCGCGGCCGACCAGAGCGGACGGGCACCCCAGGGCGGGGCGGCCGAACCCGGGCTGCGCGAGCGCAAGAAGCAGCGCACCCGCGACGCGCTGCGCGCCGCGGCCTTCGAGCTGTTCGCCCGCAAGGGCTTCGAGGCGACCACGGTGGAGGAGATCGCGGACGCGGTGGAGGTCTCCTCGCGGACCTTCTTCCGCTACTTCGGCGGCAAGGACGACGTGGTCCTCGCGACCATCGACGACCAGTACACCGACGTGCTCGCCGCGTTCGAGCTGCGCCCGGCCGACGAGCCGGTGTGGACCGCGATGCGGCGCGCCACGGCCGAGGTGCTGGCCCGGTATGAGTCCGGGGAGACGGGGATGAGCGCGGAGAGCTTCGCCCGGGTGACCGGACTGGTGTCGGTCTCGCCAGCGCTGACCGGCCGCGCGCTGGAGCTGTGCACCACCCGGATCGACGAGGGGACGCAGCTGATCGCGCGGCGGATGGGCGTGCGGCCGGAGCAGGACCCGCGCCCCGCGCTGGTCGCCGCCGTGATGCTGTCCGCGATCCAGACGGCGACCGGTGCGTGGCGGGAGAACGAGCCGGACACCCCGACCTCGGTGCTGGTCGACCGGGCCTTCGAGTTGCTGGGCGCCGGGATCGACTACCCGGCCGCCTGAGGGCTAAAGGGAGACCGGTTCGCCGGTCTGCGGGCGGGTGTAGTCGGTGCTGCCCTTGAGGTCCATCCAGTTGTCGAACGCGTGCTGACCGACCTCGCTGAGCAGGGCGTCGTGGATCGGGTACGCCCGGGCCGGCTTGACGTCCCGGACGAAGTCCAGCGCCTCGGCCAGCTTGAGCCACGGGGCCGCCGCCGGCACCAGCAGAGTCTCGACGGCCGCGTCCGGCCGGAACAGCGAATCGCCCGGATGATAGAGGCTCTCGTCGACCAGGTACCCGACGTTGGCGCAGCCCGGCAGCCCCTCGTAGATCTCCGCGTGCTCGCCGCCGACCGCGCGCACGGAGAAGCCACCGGCGGTGAACCTGTCGCCCACCGACACCGTCACCACCGAGTCGCCGAGGGCGGCGAGCTGCCCGGCGACCGATGCCGGCGCGTACACCCTGAGGTTGGGGTTGTCCTGGCGCGCCTCGGCGAGCTTGTCGCTGTCCACGTGGTCGTAGTGCTCGTGCGTGATCAGTACGTCGGCCACCCCGGCCAGCGCCTCGACCTCGCTCCAGAGGCCGGGATCGATCACCAGTCGGCGTTCCCCGTCCTCCAGGCGTACGCAGGCATGGGTGTACTTGATCATCTGCATGGGGTAACGATATCCGTTCCCGGCCGGACCCAAACCCGCCGAGCGCGGGTTAAAGACGCACGGAGCGCCGGTCCGAACCGGCAACGTGCGCCAGGGAACACCCGCACACCCAGCCCGTCGATCCTGGCGCTCGCGGGCGTACGTTGTGCACCGTGTCCATTTACGATGTAAAGATCGGTTCCCTGCAGGGCGGCGAGGCCGACCTCGCCCAGTACCGCGGCCGTGCTCTGCTCATCGTCAACGTCGCCTCTCAGTGCGGGCTGACTCCCCAGTACACGGGGCTGCAGAAGCTCGCCACCGAGTACGAGCGGCGCGGCCTGGTGGTGCTCGGCGTGCCGTGCAACCAGTTCGGCGGCCAGGAGCCCGGCACGGCGGACGAGATCGCCGAGTTCTGCGACGCCAACTACGGCGTGACGTTCCCGATGACGGAAAAGGTCGACGTCAACGGCCCGAACCGGCACCCGCTGTACCAGCAGCTGACCGCCACGGCCGACGCCGGCGGCGAGGCCGGCGACGTGCAGTGGAACTTCGAGAAGTTCGTCGTGGGTCCCGATGGTGCGGTGGCGGCGAGGGTGCGCCCCCGGACCACGCCGGACTCGCCCGAGCTGATCGCCGCCGTCGAGGCTGTCCTGCCCGCCTGAGGCAGCTCAGCGATCCACCTGCCGCCCGAGGCGGCCCAGCGATCCACCTGCCCGCCTGAGGCGGCTCAATGATCCGCTGCCGGGGCGCGTCGCGTTCCCACGCCGCGCCCCGGCCGAAAAATACGCCGATACTTCTTCATTTCATAAATCGACGCTTGTTTATACCTTCCGAGACTGGCAGCATCCGATGATATCGGCGAACGCCGATGCTGTCTCACTCCCCGGGAGGTATTCGTGAGACTCACGAGGTCCACGTACCGGCGCACCACTCTGCTCACCGGCGCGGTCACCCTGATCGCCGGCGCGATGATGCTGGTACCCGGCACCGCGCAGGCCGCCACCGCGGCGACCCCCCAGTCGGCTGCCGCACTCGCCAGCCAGCTGGGTTCCCGCGCCGCGGGCAGCTACCTGGACCAGGCCACCGGCAAGATGGTGGTCAACATCAGCGACCCCGCGCTGGCCCAGACCGTCCGTTCGGCGGGCGCGCAGCCGCGCCTGGTCGCGCACAGCGCCGCGCAGTTGGCCCAGGCGACCGCCAGGCTGAACAGCTCCCCGGAGATCGCCGGCACGGCGTGGGCGACCGACCCCGTCACCAACCAGGTCGTCATCTCCGTCGACAGCACCGTCACGGGCGCCCACCTCGCCCAGGTCAAGGCCCTCGCCGCGAGCCTCGGCAACACCGCACGCGTCGAGCAGGTCGAGGGCGCCTTCCGCACCGAGATCGCCGGTGGCGACGCCATCTACGGTGGCGCGTACCGCTGCTCGCTGGGCTTCGCCGTACGCAGCGGGAGCACGTACTACTTCCTGACCGCCGGGCACTGCGGCAACGTCGCGTCGACCTGGTACTCCAACTCCTCGCACACCACTCTGCTGGGCAGCACGGCCGGCAGCAGCTTCCCGGGCAACGACTACGCGATCGTGCGCTGGACCGGTAGCGGCACCCCGTCCGGCACCGTCGACCTGTACAGCGGCAGCCAGGACATCACCTCGGCCGGCAACGCGGTCGTCGGCCAGGCGGTGCGGCGCAGCGGCAGCACCAGCCACGTGCACAGCGGCACGGTACAGCAGGTCAACGCCACGGTCACCTACGCCGAGGGCAGGGTCACCGGCCTGATCCGGACCAACGTGTGCGCCGAGTCCGGCGACAGTGGCGGCGCCCTGTTCGCCGGCACCGTCGCGCTGGGCCTGACCTCGGGCGGCAGCGGCAACTGCACCAGCGGCGGCACCACCTACTTCCAGCCGGTCACCGAGGCGCTGAGCGCGTACGGGGTCAGCGTCTTCTAAAAATCCCTGGCTCGCCGTTCCCACCGGCGCCAACGGGCGCGACCGGGCAACCCGGACGCCGTCCACGGACCCCGGGGCCTACCTCCAGGCCCCGGGGTTCGCGCCGCGTCGATCGGCCGGGCGACCAGGCCATCCGCCCGGTCCGGGGCCGGCCCGCCCGCGGCGGACCGGGCCGGGACAGACCCCACCGGGACTGACTCGTCCGGGGTCTCCGGCGCAGGCCGGCGGGCGCCGGGCAGGAACAGCGCGGGAATCAGCGCGATCACCGTGAAGCCGGTCGCCCACCAGAACCCGTCGCGGTACGCCGCGACCGCATCGGCGCCGCCGCCAAGCTGATGCTGCAGGATCACCGCCAGTACCGCCGCCCCGAACGACCCGCCGACCTGCTGCGCGATCCGGGTGGCGCTGCTGGCGTGCGGCACCTGGTCGCGGCGCAGCCCGTCGAACGCGGCGGTCATCACGGCCAGCATGACGCCGCCGAGGCCGGCACCGCGTACCACCAGCGCCGCGCCGAGCGCCCATTGGTTCGTGTGCGCCCCGGCGAAGGCGAACGGCACGGTGCCGGCCAGCGTGACCAGGACGCAGACCAGGATCACCGGTCGCGCGCCCAGCCGGTCGGTCAGCCGGCCCAGCCAGGAGCGGGTGAGCAGGCTCCCGAGCCCCTGCGGCGCCAGCGCCACGCCGGCCGCCACCACGCTCGCCCCGCGCACCTGCTGGTAGTACAGCGGCAGCAGCAGCATCGCGCCGTACAACGACAGGCCGGACAGGAACAACAGGGCCGACGCCGCACGGAACGATCGCACCGCGAACAGCCGCAGGTCGACGACCGGGACCGCGCGGGTGCGCAGCGTGTGCGCGATGAACGCGGCCATCAGCGCGACGAAGACGGCCAGCGGCACGGTGACCTGTGGTGCGATGAGCCGGGAGAACCCCGGCCGGCCGCCGGAGGCGACCTGTGACAGCCCGAAGATTCCGGCGGCCAGCCCCGGCGAGATCAGCGCCAGCCCGACGACGTCGAGCCGGTACCCGGTGCGTGGCGCGCGGTTGGGGGCGGCGCGGTCGGAGCCAGTGCGGTTCGGGGCCGTGCGGTCGGCGGCCGTGCGGTCGGCCGGCAGGCCCCACCAGGCCAGCGCCAGCGCGATCAGGCAGACCGGGGCGTTCACGTAGAAGATCCAGCGCCAGCTCTCGTGGCCGACGATCAGCCCGCCGACGACCGGGCCGAGGATCGGCCCGACCAGCGCCGGCATGCTGACCGTGGCCATCAGCCGGCCGAGCGGCCTGCCCCCGGCCGCCTGTACCAGCAGCGTCTGCATGATCGGGATCATCAGCCCGCCCCCGATCCCCTGGAAGGCACGGAACGCGATCAGCGAGCCCACATTCCAGGCGAGGCCGCACATCGCCGAGCCGGCGAGGAAGACCACCAGCGCGCTCAACCACATCCGTTTGGCGCCGTACCGGGCGACCGACCACCCGGTCAGCGGGATGGCCATGGCCAGCGCCAGCAGGTACGCCGTGACCACCCACTGGATGTTCGCCACGGAGGTGTGCAGGTCCCGGCCGAGGGTGCCGAGCGCCACGTTGACGATCGTGCTGTCCAGCACCGGCGCGATGATGCCGACGATCAGGATGGCGGTGAGCCTGCCGAGGCTCGGGCCGGAGTTGCGATCAGTCATCTCAGACTCCAATAGGAGACGGCATGTCTCTTA
The DNA here is from genome assembly GCF_039543385.1 of Rugosimonospora acidiphila. NCBI lineage: Bacteria > Bacillati > Actinomycetota > Actinomycetes > Micromonosporales > Micromonosporaceae > Rugosimonospora > Rugosimonospora acidiphila. The sequence continues at coordinate 30,998 of NZ_BAABJQ010000011.1, read as the reverse complement.
CTCCGGCCGAGTGTAGGCTTAAGAGACGCAGAGTCTCCAATCGGAGGTGATCGGGATCACCGCGCAGCGCCGCCGGGGTACGGAGCTTGAGGGGGCGATCCTCCGGGCTACCTGGGACGAGCTGGCCGAGGTCGGCTACGCCCGGCTGACCATGGAGGGAGTCGCCGCCCGGGCCGGCACCGGCAAGCAGGTGCTCTACCGTCGCTGGCCCAACCGGGTGGAGCTGGTCCTCTCCGCGATCCGCCACCGCTGGTCCTCGATCGTGGACGACCTACCGGACACCGGTTCGGTGCGGGGCGACGTACTCGACATCATGCAGCGCATGGTCGGCCGTTTCCGCCAGATGCCGCCCGATCTGATCAGCGGCATCCTGACCGAGTCGGGCGAGCTGCGGGTGAACTTCATCCACGTGTTGGAGGACGCGATGGCGACCATCCTCGAGCGCGGCGCCGAGCGCGGCGAGGTACGGCTCGACGCGGTGACGCCGCGCATCGCGCGGCTGCCCACCGACCTGATCCGCCACGAACTCCTACTGCGCCACCGCGTGGTCGACGAGTCCACGCTCACCGAGATCGTCGACGACATCTTCCTGCCGCTGCTGCGGCCCGCCTAACGGCACGCTGCGCGGCCCGTTCAACGGCGCGGTGCGCGGCCCGGCTGCGCGACGACCTGCTCCTGTTGGGTGGTCGGCACGCCCTGCTCGGTCAGGTGCCCCACCCAGTTGAACACCGACGGGCGCAGCCGGCCGTCGTCGCGTCGCCAGGAACACAGCGACGCGTTGGCCAGCGTGGTCGCCTCGACCAGCTCCAGCAGCCGCTCCTGGCTCAGCCGCTCGATGACGTACCGGAGCAGGAAGATGACCGACTCGTGGGCGACCAGCAGCACGCGCTGCCCCGGGTACTCCAGGCGCAGATCGCCCAGCAGGGTACGCAGCCGTAGCGCGACGTCCGCCCAGGACTCCCCGCCCGGCGGGCGGTAGTAGAAGCGGCCCAGCCGGCGCTTGCGCTCGGCCTCCTCCGGCCGCCGGGCGGTCACACCCCTGCTGGTGAGCAGGTCGAGGACGCCCAGCTCGCGGTCGCGCAACCGCTCGTCCATCAGCAGCGGCGGCGCCCCGAACCCGGCGGCGGCCACGGCCAGTTCGGCGGTCTGCATGGCGCGCCGGTATGGGGAGCTGAACACCACCTGCGGCCGTTCCCGGGACGGCAGCTCGGCCATCCAGCGTCCGATGGCGGCGCCCTGTTCCCGACCGGTCTCAGTCAGCCGCACGTCGGCGTCGCTGATCCGCAGATCGACCAGCTCCTCGCCGGCCGCCTCGGCCCGCTCGGCCGCCACGTTGCCGGCGCTCTGACCGTGCCGCACCACACCAAGCCACGCCAGCTCGCTCATCCCGGGCCGCTTACCCCGGCTCGACTACCCGCTAACCGGTGCCCGGCGGCAGGTTAGTTGATCTCTTGGTCGGCTATGCATCCATAGGGCAAAAACGGGAGGTGGACGGAGAACCATGGCGGAGTTCGGATACACGCTGCTGGGCGAACAGCGCGGGCCGCGGCGTCTGGTCGAGGATGCGATCCGTGCCGAGGAGGCGGGATTTGACTTCGCGGTCACCTCGGATCACTACTACCCGTGGGTGGAGGAGCAGGGGCACTCTCCGTACGCCTGGGCGGTGTTGGGTGCGGTCGCGTACGCCACCCAGCAGATGCGCCTGATGTCCTTTGTCACCTGCCCCACCCGCCGGTACCACCCGGTCGTGGTCGCGCAGAAGGCAGCCACCATAGCGCTGATGTCCGAAAACCGGTTCACCCTGGGGCTCGGCGCGGGTGAGAACATCAACGAGCACGTGGTGGGTGGCTGGCCGCACGCCACCGAGCGGCACCGGATGTTCGCCGAGGCGTTGCAGATCATCCAGCCGTTGCTGGTCGGGCAGACCGTGCACCACGACGGCGAGTACTTCGACGTGCCCGAGGCACGACTGTGGGACCGGCCGCCGGAGGGCGTACCGATCGGGGTGGCGGTGTCCGGTCCGGACTCGTGCGAGCTGGCCGCCGCGTACGGGGACGCGATGATCGCCGCCGAGCCCAGGGCCGACCTGGTCCAGGAGTTCGAGGCGCGCGGCGGGGTGCGCCGGCCCCGGTACGGGCAGGTGGCGCTCTGTTACGGGCAGGACGAGGGGCGCTGCCGCCGGATGGCGCACCAGCAGTTCGCGTGGTTCGGGCTCGGCTGGCCGGTGATGTCGGAGCTGCCCGGTCCCGATTCGATGGCGAGGGCCAGCAGCGCGGTCACCGAGGATCAGGTGGCCGAGTCCATCCCGTGCGGTCCGGACCTGGACCAGCACGTGGCGGCGGTGCGTCGGTACCTCGACTCGGGCTTCACCCACGTGGCGCTGATCCAGGTGGGCGGCGAGAGCCAGGGCGCGTTCCTCGACTTCGCGGAGAAGGAGTTGCTGCCCGCGCTGCGGTCGTCGTAGACCGCCGCATCGCGGCAGAACGTGAGGATCGCTGGCATCACCGGCGGCCCGGTCGGAAAACGGCCGGGCCGCCGGTGTCGGGTCGTTACGCCGCCACCTGGAAGGTGGGCCGCAGGGTGGCCCGGGCCAGGGTGTGGAAGGCCAGGTTGAAGCCGACGTAGGCCGGGCTGACCGAGTCGTTGAGGCCGAGGTCCTCGACGTCGATCGCGTGCACCGTGAACACGTACCGGTGCACCACGTCGCCCGCCGGCGGGGCGGAGCCGCCGTAGTTCAGGTCGCCGTAGTCGTTGCGGACGTGAAAGGCACCGGGCGGCAGCATGCCGGCCGCACCCGCACCGGCCGGCAACTCGGTGACGGAGGCCGGCAGGCCGACCAGGACCCAGTGCCAGAACCCGCTTCCGGTGGGCGCGTCCGGATCGAAACAGGTCACGACGAAGCCCTTGGTCTCGGCCGGGAACCCGGACCAGCTCAGCTGCGGGCTGACGTTCTCGCCGCCGACGCTGCCGTGCGCGAACCTCGAATCCAGCGGCTGCCCGTCGGCGATGTCGGTGCTGCTCAACATGAACGCCGGTCGGGCCGGGAGAATGTCGAACGGATCCGGCGCGGTGGCGCGATCCAACAAAGACATGATGATCCTTTCTGCCTGGGTACTCGTCATTCTTACCCCACCTCGACGCCCGTCGTGCCGGCGTGTCGGCGTCCGCAATGCCTGATGTGCACGTGAACCGCCGTAAGGTTTTTGTAACGAGTCATCCTCTTGACGCAATTACACCAGCGCGGTTCGTTGACACATTCACTTTTTTCTATGCAGGGTAATGGCGGCGATACATGGAGTTTCGCCGTCGACCCTGATCAAGGGCCGGCCAGGTGCAACGAGGCTGGAGGACCTTGATGCACATACCCCGGATCATCCAACCCGGCTTCCACACCGGGAGAAGCCACTCACCCGCCCGGAGAGGTCTGCTCGCCGCCGCGGCGGCGCTCGCCATCGCGGTGTTCGGGCTGCCCGCCACCGCACACGCCATGCCGGACGGGCCTGCCGCGCGCGCACCGTCCGGCAACGCGGCAGGACCGGCCGCGCCCGGCGGCGCGTCGACCGGCCGCGCGGCCACCGGCACGACGAGCAAGCTCGATGTCGAGGCGCTGTGTCCCGCACCGAAGAAGGGCGAGGCCGCCTGCTTCGCGCTGCGCCGACGCGACATCAAGCCCAGCCGGGGGCTGCGGCCGGCGGACACCCCGGCCGGGTACGGGCCGGCCGACCTGGCCAGCGCGTACGGGTTGCCGGCGGACGGCGGTGCCGGCGCGACCGTGGCCATCATCGACGCGTTCGACGACCCGAACGCCGAGGCCGACCTGGCCGTCTACCGGCAGCAGTACGGCCTGCCGCCATGCACGACCGACACCGGCTGCCTGCGCAAGGTGGACCAGCGTGGCGGGACCGACTACCCGGACCCGGACTCCGGCTGGGCCGGCGAGATCTCGCTGGATCTGGACATGGTCTCCGCCATCGCGCCGGCCGCTCACATTCTGCTCGTCGAGGCCGACTTCAACGACGGCCTCGACCTGGCCATCGCGGCCGACGAGGCCGTCACCTTGGGCGCGAAGTACGTCTCCAACAGCTACGGCTCGGGTTACACGAGCACACCGGGCAGCGGCGAGGACCCATCCTTCCCGACCGACCTCGACCCGTACTACAACCACCCGGGAGTGGCCATGGTGGCCAGCACCGGGGACGGCGACTACGGCGTGCAGTACCCGGCCGCGTCCAGCTATGTGACGGCGGCGGGCGGCACCTCGCTGGTCCGCGATTCCAGCACCCGGGGCTGGTCGGAATCGGTGTGGCACAACGGGTACGGCGGCCCGGGCAGCGGCTGTTCGCTGTACGAGCCGAAGCCGGCCTTCCAGCACGACACGGGCTGCGACAAGCGCACCGTGGGTGACGTCTCCGCGGTGTCCGACCCGGCCACCGGTGTGGCGACGTACGACACCTACGGCGAGGACGGCGACGGCTGGGGGGTCGCCGGCGGAACCAGCGCGGCATCACCCATCATCGCGGCGGTGTACGCGGTGGCCGGCACTCCGGCGCCGGGCAGCTACCCGAACTCGTACCCGTACGCGAACCCCGACGCGCTCAACGACGTGACCACCGGAGCCAACGGCAGCTGCAGCCCGGCCTACCTGTGCACCGCCGGGGTCGGCTACGACGGGCCGACCGGGCTGGGCACGCCCAAGGGCCTGGAGGCGTTTACCACCGGGCCGCACGGCGACATCACCGGAACCGTGACCGACGCCGGCACCCACGCGCCGATCGCCGGCGCCACGGTGTCCACCTCGGACATGAACACGTCCACCGACGCGGCGGGCCACTTCGACCTGAGCGTGCCGGCCGGCAGCTACGACCTGACCGTCGCCGCGTACGGGTACGGCAGCGCGACCGTGACCGGTGTCGCGGTCGCGGACGGCGCGACGGTCACCGAGAACGTGGCGCTGAGCGCGCTGCCCAGCGCGACCGTCAGCGGTACGGTCACCGACGGCTCCGGGCACGGCTGGCCGCTGTACGCGAAGCTGAGCGTCGACGGGGTGCCGGGCGCGCCGGTGTTCACCGATCCCTACACCGGGCACTACGAGCTCCAGCTGCCACAGGGGCAGACCTACCACCTGAAGGTCACCGCCAACTATCCCGGGTACCAGACCGTCACCCGCGACGTGACGGTGGGCACCCACGACGCGACAGCCGACGTCGCCGTGCCGGTCGACGCGACCAGCTGCACGGCAGCCGGGTACCAGGAGTCCTTCGACGGCTCGACGCAGACCTTCGAGGGCACCGACACCCCGGCGGGCTGGACGGTCACCGACGCCAACGCCAACGGCGGCTGGGAGTTCGACGACCCGGAGCCGCGCGGCAACCTCACCGGCGGCACCGGTGGATTCGCCATTGTGGACAGTGACTACCTCGGCGAGGGCAAGACCGAGGACACCGTACTGACCACCCCGGTGGTCAACTTCTCCGGCACGACCGCGCCGGACCTCAGCTTCGACACGGACTACAGGTCGTTCCTCAACGGCGAGGCCAACGTGGACGTCACGGTCAACGGCGGGGCGACCTGGACCAACCTGTGGCATCACGACGCGGACTCGGTCACCGGGCCGGCGCACGTGGACCTGCCGCTGCCGCAGGCCGCCGGCAAGCCGGCGGTGCAGCTGCGGTTCCACTACGTGGGCATGTGGGCGTACTGGTGGGAGGTCGACAACGTGTTCCTGGGCTCGCGCACCTGCGACCCGGTACACGGCGGGCTGGTGGCCGGCCAGGTGACCGACGCCAACACGAAGGCCGGCGTCAACGGCGCGGTTGTGTCCACTGTGGACTCCGATGTCGCCACGGGTACCAGCGCGGCCACACCGGACGACCCGAACCTCGGCGACGGCTTCTACTGGCTGTTTTCGCCGGTGACCGGGGCGCACCAGTTCACCGCGTCCAAGCCGCACTACGCCTCGCCGTCCAAGTCGGTGAAGGTGGCCGCGAACTTCACGACGAAGGCGAACTTCGCGCTGGCCGCCGGACAGCTCAAGGTGACACCGACCAGCATCACCAAGACGGTGCCCTGGCAGGGCCAGGCCACCGCGACGGTGACCGTGAAGAACACCGGGGGCCAACCGGCCACGCTGAACATCGCCGAACAGTCCGGCGCGTTCCAGCAGGCCAGCCGCACCACCGGCGCCCCGTTGAACCTGGTGCGTACCACCGTCAACCGGCACTCGATGAGCGCGGCCGTCAAGGCCGCGAAGGCCGCGGGCAGGGCGGCGGGTAAGGCGGCGGCCGACGATTCGCCTGCGGACGCGCCGTGGACCGCCATCCCCGACTACCCGGCGACGATCCAGGACAACCTGGCGGGCTCCGACGACGGCAAGCTCTACTCGGCGTTCGGCTTCGACGGCGAGGAAGACCTGGCCGACCTGTACACCTACGATCCCGACGCGGGCAGCTGGACCAAGCTGGCCAGCGCCGCGGACACCCGGGAACATCCGGGCGGCGGGTTCATCGGCGGCAAGCTGATCGCCGCCGGGGGCTGGGGCGCCAGCGGTGACCCCGATCCCAAGGTGGAGATCTACGATCCGGCCACGAACGCCTGGTCGACCGGCGCGGACAACCCGAAGCCGTACGCGGCGGGCGGCAGTGCCGTGCTGGGCAACCGGCTGTACCAGGTGGGTGGCTGCGGCACGGACACCTGCGGCAACAGCGATGTGCAGGTGTACGACGCGGCCAGCAACTCCTGGTCGAGCGCCGCCGCCTACCCCGAACCGGTCGCCTGGGAGTCCTGCGGCGGCATCGACGGGAAGGTGTACTGCGCCGGCGGTACCACCGACGAGGCGGCCATCACGCACGCCTACGCCTACGACCCGGACAGCGACTCCTGGTCGCCGGTGGCCGACCTGCCGATCGACCTGTGGGCCGCGGACACCGCGACCTCGGGCGGACAGCTGCTCGTCTCCGGCGGAGTCACCGCGGGCAGCAGCACAATCACCAACCAGGGGTACGCGTTCGACCCGGACAGCGGCCAGTGGTCGGCGCTGCCCAACTCCAACAATTCGCTGTACCGCGGCGGCGGTGCCTGCGGCTTCTACAAGGTCGGCGGCAACCCCGGCGGCCCCCTGGGCACGCCACCGCTGGCCAACTCCGAGGTGCTGCCCGGATTCGCCGACTGCGCTGCCGGCAGCGGGGACGTGAGCTGGCTGTCGGCCAACCCGACCAGCCTGACCCTGGCACCGGGTGCGAGCGCGACGGTGACCGTGACGCTGGACGCCACCGCACCGGATATCACCCAGCCGGGCACGTTCACGGCGAGTCTGGCGCTGCGCTCCGACACGCCCTACTCGCTCGCACCGGTGAACGTCACGATGACGGTCAAGCCCCCGAAGACCTGGGGCAAGATCGCCGGCGCCATCACCTCGGCCAGCGGCGCACCGATCGCCGGTGCGACCGTGCAGGTCGACACCTGGGCGGCGAGCTACACGCTCAAGACCGACAGCAACGGCCAGTACGCGCTGTGGCTCGACGTCCGCAACAACCCGCTGCAGGTGATCGTCGCCAAGGACGGCTACCAGCCGCAGGTACGCACCGTCAAAATCGCCAAGGGCACGACGACGACGGCGAATTTCGCACTGAAGACCGCCTGAGCGCAGCCGGAGCCGTTTTGTGGCGGAGGCGAGCACAGGCCATTGCCTCAGCCTGACGGCATGTGGTGGATGGCGGGCCGGCCGGTCCGCCATCCACCACCCGTCACCCAACCCCGCCGGAGACCAGGCATTATCTAGGCCATGACGGGACGACCGGCGACACGCGGAGGGTACGCGAGCAAACGCGGCGCGTTACTGACCGTCCTGTTCGCCGGTCTGACCGCGGGTCTGACCGGCGGATGCGGCGGCCAGACAACCGGATCCCCGGGGCCGATCGTGACGCCGCCGCCGGGCGCCGGGCAGCAGCCGCCGAGCGTCTCGCCCGGCTCGGCGCCGCAGGGCCACGCCATTGGCGAGACGGTCACCGCGAACAACGGGTTCATCTCGGCGACAGTGTTCGGGTACGACCAGCCGGCCGCCGCCGCGATGGCGCCCGATCGGCCCGGCGACGAGTGGGCCGCGGCCGACATCCAGACCTGCGCCGAGTCCGGGTCGGTCTTCGAGGCGACGGTCAGCGACGGGCCGTGGTCGCTGCGGTACCCCGACGACTCGTCCATCGTGGCCACCCGGACCAGTTCGGCCCAGTTCCCCAAGCCGGCGTACCCGAGCAGTCCGCAGAGCCTGCGGCCGGGCCAGTGCCTGCGCGGCTGGGTGGTGTTCGCGGTGCCGGCGGGCAAGCGGCCGCAGATCATCCGGTACGCGCCGCAGGGCGCCACCCCCGTCGATTGGCTGGCGCAGTAGGCGCCGCGCCCACCCCACCCGTCCCATAGGTTGACAGGTATCTATCTATTGGACTATCTTCGATACTTCGGAAAGCGCTTTCCGCCTCACCGAGGCGTCTCCGACCCGGACGCCACCCCGCTCCCGCTCCCGAGGTCGCCATGACACCGCTCGCTTCCCGTCCGATCCGCCCACCCGCCCCGAGCCCGGCCGGCAGCCGCGCCGCGATCCACACCGCGATCCGCGCCACGGCCCTGGCCGCGACCCTGGCCGCCGCGACCCTGAGCGTCGCGTCGCTCGGTGCCGGACGCGCCGCCTCCGCCGCGTCGTCGTCCGTCGTCGCCAAGGACGGCACCGGCAACTACACCACCGTGCAGGCCGCGGTCAACGCGGTGCCGGCGAACAACCCGAGCCGGTACACCATCACCATCAAGGCCGGCACCTACAAGGAACTCGTCAACATCCCCTCGAACAAGCCGTACATCTCCTTCGTCGGGGCCGGTGCCGGACCCAGCAACGTCGTCATCACCTACGACAACGCGAGCGGCACCGCCAAGCCGGGCGGCGGCACGTACGGCACGTCCGGCAGCGCCTCGGTGACCATCGCCGGCCACGACTTCACCGCGTCCAACCTCACCTTCTCCAACACGTTCAACGAGGCGGGGCACCCGGAGATCGCCGACCAGCAGGCCGTGGCCGTGCTCACCAGCGCCGACCGGTTGACCTTCGACAACGTGCGGTTCCTCGGCAACCAGGACACGCTGTACCTCAACAGCCCGTCCACCGCCACCCGTGGCCGGGTGTACCTGCACTCCTGCTATGTCGAGGGCGACGTGGACTTCATCTTCGGCCGGGGCACCGCGGTGTTCGACGGCTGCCAGATCAACTCCCTCAACCGGGGCTCGTCGAGCAACAACGGGTACGTCACCGCCGCGTCGACCGACATCGGCAACCCGTACGGCTTCCTGTTCTACCGTTGCACGCTGACCAGTCCGGCCGCCGCGAAGACGGTGTACCTCGGCCGCCCGTGGCACCCGAGCGGCGATCCGAACGCCATCGCGCAGGTGGTGTACCGCGAGTCCACATTGGGCGCGCACATCAAGGACGCACCGTGGACGGACATGTCCGGCTTCTCGTGGAAGAACGCGCGCTTCTTCGAATACCACGACACCGGCGCGGGTGCGACGGTCAACAGCAACCGGCCCCAGTTGACCGACGCCCAGGCAGCGACCTACACGCCGCAGCGCTACCTCGCGGGCAGCGACGGCTGGAATCCGGTCCACTGAAGCGGTAATGACGGCGGCGCGCCACTGCCCGGACGGGTGGCGCGCCGCCGCACCATGCGGTAACCGTTGAGGACCACCCGTTCGCGCGTCAGCCAGTCGCGCATCTCAAGATATCCATCGTGCACGGCCTCGATGGTCCCGCCGATGTTGGAGCGGTTACCCGAGCAACCTCCTGGGCCTCCTCGTACGACTACAGAGCAGATACTCGTGAGAGAGAGGAGCCGGCATGCAGCCGGAGGCTGAGCGGGATTACGTTGAGTATGTTTCCGCGCGGCTGCCGCGCCTTCACCACGCTGCGTATCTGTTGTGCGGTGACGCACATCGAGCCGACGACATTGTGCAGGCGGCTCTGACGGCGCTCTACCTGAGCTGGCGTCGCGCGCGGGCCGCCGACGACCTGGACGCCTACGTTCACAAGATCTTGATCCACAAGTTCGTTGATGAGCGGCGCTCGCGGTGGTCACGGGTCGTGCTGCGGTCGGCCTGGGTAGACAGTGCGCTACCAGAAGCACCCGGCGTGGAGGAACGCGACGAGATCGAGAACGCTCTGCGGCGGTTGCCGCCGGGGCGACGGAGCGTGCTCGTGTTGCGGTACTTCTGCGATCTCTCTGTGGAGGCGACCGCGGAGGCGCTCGGCTGTTCGGTCGGGACTGTGAAGAGTCAAACGGCCCGAGGTCTGGCCGCGCTGCGTGAAGTGCTCGGCAATTCGGAATCGATGGTCGGTCAACGGGAGATGAGATGACTGAGGAAGACCGCGACTTCGTACTACGCGATCTACTGTCCGGCGTGTCGGCGCCACCAACCCGGGTCGACCTCAACCAGGTGATCACGGTCGGCCGGCGCAGCCTGCGTCGACGGCGGTCGTTCGGTGTCGCGGGTGTGTCCGCGCTCGTCGTGGCCGCCATGTTGGCCACTCCGTTGGTCATCAGAGCGGCGGACGGGCCGTCCGGGCATCGGTCGGTGGCTGCGCCGATCGCTGCCGGCGCACCCCGAGCGACGCAGGACGCGGCCAGCGCGACACCGAGCGCTCAACCCTGCGCGGTGACGGCGCTGCCGTCCCCCAACGGATTGGCCGATGTCGAGGCATCCGCCGTGGATCCGACCGGCCGGTACGTCGGTGGCCAGGCCTGGGTTGGCCAGAACGGCGTACCTATCCTCTGGACCGGCGGCAGAGCGCAGGTCCTTCCCGTGCACGCGAAATCCGCGACGGTGGACGCGATCAACGCGAACGGCGTCGTCGTGGGACAGGCGGAGAACAGCCCCGATGACCAGTACGTGTACCGGTACCAGAACGGGACGGTGACCAAGCTGTCACCGCTGCCGCATTATCCTCACCTCTTTCCCACGGCGAGCATCAACGCGGCCGGCGACGTCGTCATCAACGCGGAGGCGAAAGGCTCGGTAGAGGGTGCCGGCGCCGTCGGAGTGATCTGGCCGGCCGGGTCGACGACCGCGCACAAGGTGACGCTGCCCGCCGGGGCCAACCTCTTCGCGATCACCGACGACGGCACCCGGGTCGGTACGTCTTATGTCGCGGGCGTGGCCGACGCCGCGTACACCTGGGATGCGAACGGCCACGGTCGGAAGCTGGCCGCACCCTCCGGTCAGAAGTCGCTGGCCTATGGAGCACGGGGCGAGTGGGTCACCGGCGCTGTCGGCGAGTTTCCCGGCGCCAGCCAGACAGCACGCTGGAACCTGCGAACCGGTAGCGTGACGATCCTGAACTCCGCCGACAACGGCGGCGCCGTGAACGCCTCGGGCTGGGTGGTGACCCCCACCGCCGTGATCCCGGATAAGAACCCGATTCCGCTGCAGAGTTTTTCGGCTGACGCGAGGGTCACCTTGAAGGGGATCTCCGACACCAACCTCGTCGTGGGCTACGCCGCCCCCAAGTCGAGGGACGGCCACAGTCAGGCCGTGACCTGGCAGTGCTGAGCACCTGACCGGAATTCGACCTCGGAGATTATGGATTTGGGGCGCCCGTCGCGAGACGGGCGCCCCCTTCTGTCTGACAGTCCTCCTGCCGACTCGGGTTGCCGGCGCTGGCCCGCGCGGCGGCCTGCCCGGGAGCCAGGCGCGGCGGGCGAGGCGTTCGGCGTTGAACGGTGAATGAATCGCAGACCAATTGCGACTGGCGCAATGGTTTGGTCAAGGGTTCGCACGGAGAAATTGCGCGGCCGAACTGGATCTTGAAGCCGACGCCCTGCTACGCTGCCGGTGAGCGCGACAGTTTCCCCGAAAATGCGTTTTCCCGAAAGCGTGCGACGCAGGGCCCACGTCGCTCGCAATTCATTCACAAACTCAAATTCTTGGAAAGCCATCGCATTTCCGTTGACAACGCGACGGATAGCGACGGCCGGCTCCTCCTACCCGCTATTGGGAGCAGTACCAATGAACATCGTTCTCATCCACGGCGCCTTCCACGACGGCCGGGCCTGGGACAGGGTCGTCGCGCACCTGAAGGACCGGGGCGTCGCGAACGTGTGGGCGCCGACCATCCCCGGGCACGGCCCGCACGTCCCCCGCAACCTCAGCCACGACCAGATGGTGGCGGGCCTGGTGGACTTCATCACCCAGCACGACCTCGACGACGTCGTACTGGTCGGGCACTCGTTCGGCGGAAGCATCATCATGGCCGTCGCCCAGGAGGTCTCCGAGCGGGTGGCCGCCACCATCTTCGCCAACGCGGTGGTGCCGGTGCACGGCCAGGAACTGATCGACCTGAACGCCGACACCTCGCGGCTGCAGCACATGTTCGTCTTCCACGAGGACGGCAGCTGGAGCCCCACCTACCAGACCTGGCGGGCGGCGTTCATCCAGGACTCCACCGAGGCCGTCGCGGCCCTCGCGTTCGCCGAACTCACCCCCGAGGGGCCCGGTTCGCTGACCTGGCGGGCCGACGTGCAGCGGTTCTTCGACCTGCGCCTGCCGGCGGGGTACATCCACATGACCGACGACACGCTGTTCGCCTGGAAGGAGTTCTGGGAGCGGCTGCACGAGCCCAAGGTGGTCGAGATCCCCGGGTCGCACGAGGTCATGTACTCGGCCCCGGAGCGGATGGCGGACGCCATCCTGGAGGCGATCCCGGACGGGCTGAAGGCGTCGCTGCTCTCGGCCGCGTGAGGGTTGGACGTCGCGAGGTCCGGGTGCCCGATCGGGTGCCCGGACCCGGTCCTCAGACGGTGCGGCCGTCCCGGTACCGCGCCTTGATGCGGGTGGTGGGCATGGTCGGTGCCGGCAGCCGATCCCCGTTGAAGCCGGTGACCTCACCGAAGCGGCGACCGGCCTGCCAGTCCTCGCGGGCCTGAACCATCTCGTCGTGCGTACGGGCGACGAAGTTCCACCACATCACGAGGGGCTCGTCGAACGGCTCCCCGCCGAGCAGGAACAGCCGTGCCCCGTCCTCGCTGCGCAGCGTCAGGTCGGTGCGGCCCCGGCCGAGGTACAGCAGGCTGCCCGGGGACAGGTCGGCGTCGGCGACCCGCGCCGTGCCGTTCATCGCGAGCACCCCGTACTCGAAGTCACGCTCCAGCGGTATCCGGGCACCCGCGGCGGCCGCCAGCATGATCTGGGCGCCGACCAGCGGCGTGTGCACCAGCGCGGGCGACCGGTGCCCCGCCATCTCCCCCGCCACCACGGTGGTGCTCATCCCGGCCTCGGCGAAGGTCGGCAGCTGGGGGTGGTGGTCGAACCGGGGCTCACCGTGCCGGGCCGACTCGGGCAGCGCCACCCACAGCTGGAGCCCGTGGATGACCGGCGGGTGCTCGACCGGAGACTCCTCGGAGTGCGCGATCCCTCGGCCGGCCGACATCAGGTTCACCTCGCCGGGTCTGATCCGGGCGAGGCTGCCGAGGCTGTCGCGGTGCAGCACCTCGCCGTCCACCAGCCAGGTGACGGTCTGCAGGCCGGTGTGCGGGTGCGGGCCGACGCTCATGCCCGGCCGACCCGACACGTCGTCCGGCCCGAAGTGGTCGACGAAGCACCACGCGCCGATCATCCGGAGGCTGCGCTGCGGCAGCAGCCGGCGCACCGTCGTGTACCGGCCCAGCGGCACGTCGTGGCCGGGGAGCAGCACGCTGGCCGGGTCGGCGACGGTGGCCACGCCGGCGTCGTACGAGGTGGTCTGCGGCACGGGTGCGGAGCTGTTCACGACTCGACTCTACGACGCGCCCGGGCCCGCCGACGCGGGCCCTTTGCTAACCGGGGAGGTCCCCGGTAGCGTACGGGGCCGAAACGGGGATAACCCCTCTTCAGCGATCCGGCTCATCCTGGAGGATTGGCGATGGCACTGACCGCCGAGGACCGTACGGCGATCGTGGATCTGATCAACCGGCACGGGCACCTGGTCGACGCGGGCGAGCACGACCGGATGCACGAACTGTTCACCGACGACGTCACGTACGACATGACCGACCTCGGTGGCGGCACCCTCACCGGCCTGGCCGCGCTGCGCGAGGCGGCCCTGGCGCTGGGCGGCGCGAACCCCGTCGGGCACCACGTCACGAACATCGTGCTCGGCGAGCCCGACGGCGACGAGGTGCGGGTCCGCTCCAAGGGCATCGGCATCAACGCGGACGGCACGTGCGGGAGCGTGACGTACGAGGACACCGTCCGGCGGGGTGATCGGGGTTGGCGGATCGCCTACCGGCGCATCCTCGCGCGCCGCAGCCCGCTGGCCGGTCGGGTCGGCCAGCCGGAGCAGGCGCGCCGGGCCGGGCCCTCCGGGCGGGACGAGTAGGCGGCGGGCGAGTAGGCGGCGTCAGCCGAACAGGTCGCTGGGCGGGGCCGGGGAGGCCACGGCGGTGGCGTCGGTCACCGGCCGGGTGCCGGCGATGAACCGATCCAGGTCCGCGCCGTGCAGCAGCCGGGCCGGGAACACCTCGGTGGCCGCCGAGCGGGCCAGCGCGGCCACCGGCAGGTCGCTGCCGGCGGCGAGCACCACGTTGCCGAACCGGCGGCCGCGCAGCACGCCCGGCTCGGCCATCAGGCACACGTCGTCGAAGACCTCGCGCAGGGTGGCGACCTGCCCGCGGCTGAACGACAGGGGCGCCGCGTCGGCCAGGTTGACCGCGTACCAGCCGCCCGGGCGCAGCACCCGGGCCACCTCGGCGGCGAACTCGACGGACGCGAACCGGGACGGCATCCGCGAGTCGCTGTACACGTCGGCGATCACCAGGTCGTGCCGGTCCGGGCCGGAACCCTCCACCGCGTCGCGCGCGTCGGCCACCCGTACCCGCAGGTCGGCGTTGCGCGGCAGGGGTAGGACCTTGCGCACCAGGGCGGTCAGGGCGGCGTCGCGCTCCACGGCGCGCTGGACGGAGCCGGGCCGGGTGGCCGCGACGTACCGGGGCAGGGTCAGCGCCCCGCCGCCCAGGTGCAGCACCCGCAGCGGCCGGCCGGGCGGCGCGGCGGCATCGACGACGGAGGCGAGCCGCCGCACGTACTCGAACTCCAGATGCCGGGGCTCCTCCACGTCCACATAGGAGTGTTGGACCCCGTCCAGCAGTAGCGTCCAGCCGCCCGGGCGATCCGCATCGGGTACCAGCTCGGCGCTGCCGAAGTCGACCTGCTCAACGATCCCCGCCGTGCCACGCCTGCCCATTGGTCAGAGCCTACCCCCGGTCGAAGAAACGGGGCAGGCAGGACGAAGCCGTGCAAAGCGAACTAGCCGCGCCGGGCGGGTAGCTCCGGGGTGGCGGTGTCCAGCGGCACGCTGACCGCGTGAACCAGGCCCACCTGCACGATCTGCCGGTGCAGCACGGCGTCCAGCGCCCAGTCCACGACGATCCGGGTCCGGTTGGTCGGCATGGCCAGCAGATGGTACGCGCGGGTGACCGCCTTCGCCGGCAGTCCGGCCAGCGGTATCCCGAACGGGTTCGCCGCCGCCGTCGAGTCGCCCAGATCGACCACGAACCCCAGATCCCGGTGCTTGTACGCGCGCCGGTTGCCCTGGCCGTACGAGGCCGCCACGTTGCGCGCCACGACCTTGCCCTGTCGCTGGGCGTGCTGCGCGGTCATCGGGGTGATCTCCCCCGGCCGGGTCAGGTCCGGCACCGCGGCGGCGTCGCCGCAGGCGTAGATCTCCGGGTGGCCGGGCACCGTCAGGAACTCGTCCACCACCACCCGCCCCTGGCGGGTCTCGAGGCCCAGCGAGTCCACGAACGGGTCGGGCCGCACCCCCACGCACCAGATCAGCGAATGGGTGCCCACGAACTCGCCGTCGGACAGCTTCACGCCGGTCGGCGTGGCCTCCTGCACCGACGTGCCGGTGCGCACGTCGACCCCGCGTTCGCGCAGCACCCGGTCGGCGGTGACGGACAGCCGCTCATCCAACTCGGGCAGCACCCGGGGGGCCAAGTCCAGCAGCATCCACCGCGGCATCAGCTCACCGATCTGCGGCGACCGCGCGGCCATGATTTCGGTGTACAGCTGGCCGTGCGCGCACACCTCGACCCCGGTGTACCCGGCGCCGACCACCACGAAGGTGCTGCGCGCCCGCCGCTCCTCGGGATCGGCGGCGGCGGAGGCCAGTTCGAGCTGGCGGGTCATGTGGTCACGCAGGTACATCGCCTCGGGCAGGCCGCGGAAGCCGTGCGCGTGCTCCGCCACACCCGGGATCGGCAGCAGCCGGTTGACGCTGCCGGCGGCCAGCACCAGCCGGTCGTAGTCGAGCTGGCCGTGGCCGCCGTCCGGGTTGACGTAGCTGACCCGGCGCCGGTCGACGTCCACGGCGATCGCCTCACCGAGCACCAGCCGCACACCGCGCAGGGTCGCGGGCAGCGAGACGGAGGCGTGCGGCGGCTCCAGGATGCCGGTGGCGACCTCGGGTAGCAGCGGCAGGTACAGGAAATAGTCGGTCGGGTTCAGCAGGACGATGTCCGCCCGACCCCGGGCGTGCCGCAGAAGACTGCGGGCGGCATGGTAGCCAGCGAAGCCGGCCCCGACGATGACAACCCGTGGACGAGCCATGAACGCCGTCCTACCCGCCGCTGGTTGCCGGCAAACCAGCGCGGCACGGCACGTTTGGCCGGACCGGGCCGGGGAAGAGGCTGCGCAGGCGACTCGCCAGGGCCCGCCGGCGGCGGGCCGCGCCGCGCGTGCGGCCCACCGGTCCGGCCCGCGGCGCTCGCGGACCAGGCGGCGGGCGGCGGCGCTCGCTGACCGGCGGCCGTTGGCCGGCGGTTGCGGCGTTCGCGGACCAGCCGGCGGGCCCCAGGCCGATGCGGTCCGGGCGAGGCGCCGGAGCGTCGCGGGGCGACGGGTCGGAGGTGGGCAGTGGGCGTCGGCGCGTGGCTGCGCGGGTGGCCGGTGTACCGGCAACTGACCGGCGCGGACCCGTTCGGCCGCGGCTCCGCCACCCGGTCCACGCGCACCGACCTGCTGACCCCGCGCACCGAGACCGCCGACACGGTGGTGCCGTCGATCTGCCCGTACTGCGGGGTGGGCTGCGCGCAGAGCGTGTACGTCCGGGACGGCCGGGTGGTGCAGATCGAGGGGGATGCCGACTCGGCGGTCAGCCGGGGCCGGCTGTGCCCCAAGGGTTCGGCCAGCCTGCAGCTGACCACCGGGCCGGGTCGCCAGTACCAGGTGCTCTACCGCCGGCCGTACGGCACCGACTGGGAGCGGCTGGACCTGGACACGGCGATGAACCTGGTGGCCGACCGGGTGGTCGCCACCCGCCGGGACACCTGGGAGTGGAAGCAGGACGGCGTGCCTACCCGGCGCACGCTGGGCATCGCGAGCCTGGGCGGCGCGACCCTGGACAACGAGGAGAACTACCTCATCAAGAAGCTGTTCACCGGCCTGGGCGTGGTGCAGGTGGAGAACCAGGCGCGGGTGTGCCACAGCTCGACGGTCGCCGCCCTGGGCACCTCGTTCGGCCGGGGCGGCTCCACCACCTACATGCAGGACCTGCAGAACTCCGACTGCATCGTCATCGAGGGCTCCAACTTCGCCGAGGCGCACCCGGTCGGCTTCCAGTGGGTGATGGAGGCCAAGGCGCGCGGGGCCACCGTCATCCACGTCGACCCCCGGTTCAGCCGGACCAGCGCGCTGGCGGACCTGTTCGTACCGATCCGGGCCGGCACCGACATCGCGTTTCTGGGTGGGCTCATCCACCACGTGCTGGAGACCGAGAGCTATTTCCGCGAGTACGTGGTCAACTACACCAACGCCGCGTCCATAGTGGACGATGCCTTCCAGGACACCGAGGAAATCGGCGGGGTGTTCTCCGGTCTGACGCCGGGCAACCGGCACTACCGGGCCGACCGGTGGGGCTATCGCGGGGTCATCACGGCGGCCGCGGTCGGCCAGCGGGAGCACGGGTTCAACGACCTGACCCACGACGGGCTGACCATCGCCGAGTCCGGGCATCCGGAGAAGCACGGCAACAACGGGCCGCCGCTGCTCGGCCAGCCGGAGACGGACGCCACCCTGGCCGATCCCCGCTGCGTGTTCCAGATCCTGCGCCGGCACTACGCCAGGTACACCCCGGAACTGGTCGAACGCACCTGCGGCATCCCGCGCGAACTGTTCGACCGGGTGTGCGCGGCACTGACGGCCAATTCGGGGCCGGAGCGCACCAGCGCGTTCGCCTACGCGGTGGGCTGGACCCAACACACCGTGGGCGTCCAGTACATCCGGGCCGCCGCGGTGCTGCAGCTGTTGCTGGGCAACATCGGCCGGCCGGGCGGCGGCATCATGGCGCTGCGCGGGCACGCCAGCATCCAGGGCTCCAGCGACATCCCGACGCTGTTCGACCTGCTGCCCGGGTACCTGCCGATGCCGCACGCGCACCTGCACGAGTGCCTGGAGCGCTACGTGGCCCGCAACCTCTCCGAGAAGGGGTACTGGTCGCGGATGAAGGCGTACCTGGTGAGCCTGCTCCGGGCGTACTTCGGCGACGCGGCCACGGTCGACAACGACTGGTGCTTCGACCACCTACCCCGGATCACCGGCAGCCACAGCACCTACGACACCGTGCTGGCGCAGCGCGACGGGATCTGCAAGGGATACTTCCTCTACGGCGAGAACCCGGCGGTCGGCTCGGCCAACTCGAGGCTGCAGCGGCAGGGCATGGCCAACCTGGACTGGTTGGTGGTCCGCGACTTCAGGCTCATCGAGAGCGCCACCTGGTGGAAGGACGGCCCGGAGATCGAATCCGGCGAAACGTCCACCGAGGACATCCGGACCGAGGTCTTCTTCTTCCCGGCCGCCGCGCACACCGAGAAGGCGGGCAGCTTCACCAACGCCAACCGGCTGCTGCAGTGGCACGCGGAGGCGGTCGAGCCGGCCGGCGACGCGCGCAGCGACCTGTGGTTCACCTACCACCTGGGCCGGCTCGTCCGCGAGCGGCTCGCCGGCTCCACCGATCCGATGGACCGTCCCGCGCTCGACCTGTCCTGGGACTATCCGACACACGGCCGGCACGACGAACCCGACGCCGAGGCGGTGCTGGCCGAGATCAACGGTCAGGACGCCCAGGGCCGGCCACTGGCCGGCTACGACGCGCTCAAGGACGACGGCTCGACCACCTGCGGCTGCTGGATCTACTGCGGGGTGTACGCCGACGGCGTGAACCAGGCCGCCCGCCGCAAGCCGTGGCGCGAGCAGAGCTGGGTGGGAGCCGAGTGGGGCTGGGCGTGGCCGGCCAACCGGCGCACCCTGTACAACCGCGCCTCCGCCGACCCGGACGGCCGGCCGTGGAGCCAGCGCAAGGCACTGGTCTGGTGGGACCCGGACACCGTCCGGTGGCGCGGCCACGACGTGCCTGACTTTCCGGCCACCCGGCCCCCGGACTACCGACCGGCCCCGGGTGCGACGGGGGTTGCCGCACTGTCCGGTGTGGACCCGTTCATCATGCAGTCCGACGGAAAGGGCTGGCTCTACACGCCCGCGGGGCTGGTCGACGGACCGCTGCCCACGCACTACGAGCCGGAGGAGTCCCCGTTCCCGAACGAGTTGTACCCGGACCATCCGCGCAACCCGGTCCGCCGGACGCTGGCCCGCGACCCCGACAACCTGTACCACCCGAGCGGCGACGAGCCCGGCGCCTCGGTGTTCCCGTACGTCGTCACCACCTACCGGCTGACCGAACACTTCACCGCCGGCGGGATGAGCCGCTGGATGCCGTACCTGTGCGAGCTGCAGCCGGAGTTCTTCTGCGAGGTCTCCCCCGCGCTGGCCGCCGAGCGGGGCCTGACCCACCTCGGCTGGGCCACGATCATCACGGCGCGCAACGCCATCGAGGCGCGGGTGGTCGTCACCGACCGGATGCGGCCGCTGTCGGTGCAGGGCCGCACCGTGCATCAGATCGGCCTGCCGTTCCACTGGGGACCCAACGGGTACAGCACCGGCGACGCGGCCAACGAGTTGGCCCCGGTGGCGCTGGATCCCAACGTGCACATCCAGGAGGTCAAGGCGTGGACCGCGGACATCCGGCCCGGCCGCCGGCCGCGTGGACCGCAGCGGCCCCAACTGGTGGCGGAGTACCGGCGCCGGGCCGGGATCACCGAGGACACCGGGACGGGGGTCTGAGACATGACCGCGCAGCTGATCGCCGGGCTGCGGCTGCCGGTGCGGGACGGGGACCCGGCCAGTGAGGCCGGCTACCACCGGCACCCGCGGCGCAAGGGTTTCTTCACCGACACCTCGGTCTGCATCGGCTGCAAGGCGTGCGAGGTGGCCTGCAAGGAGTGGAACGCCATCCCCGAGGACGGGCTGCGGCTGACCGGCATGTCGTTCGACAACACCGGCAGGCTGGACGCCAACAGTTGGCGGCACGTGGCGTTCATCGAGCAGCACCGGCCGGACGCGCCGGCCGGCGAGGATCTGCGCTGGTTGATGTCCTCGGACGTGTGCAAGCACTGCACGCACGCCGCGTGCCTGGACGTGTGCCCGACGGGTTCGTTGCTGCGTACCGAGTTCGGCACCGTCGTGGTGCAGGAGGACGTGTGCAACGGGTGCGGGTACTGCGTGCCGGCCTGCCCGTACGGGGTCATCGACCAGCGGCCCGGCGACGGTCGGGCCTGGAAGTGCACGATGTGCTACGACCGGCTCACCACCGGCCTGGAACCGGCCTGCGCCAAGGCCTGCCCGACCGACTCCATCCAGTTCGGCGACCTGGACGAGCTGCGCACCCGGGCCGCCGGGCGGCTCGACGCGCTGCACGCCGCCGGGGTGAGCGACGCCCGGCTGTACGGCCACGACCCGGCCGACGGGGTGGGTGGCGACGGCGCCTTCTTCCTGCTGCTCGACGAGCCGGAGGTGTACGGGCTGCCGCCCGATCCGGTGGTGGGCACCAGCCGACTGCCCTCGATCTGGCGGCACGCGGCGGTGGCGGGCCTGAGCCTGCTCGCCGGGGTGGCCGCGGCGTTCCTCGGCGGGCGGGGCCGGTCCCGGCCGAACCGAGCCGGGCCCAGCCGATCCGGGCCGAACCGAGCCGGGCCCAACCGAGCCGGGCCCAGCCGATCCGGGCCCAACCGAGCCGGGCCGAGCTGGCTCGGCCCCGGCGGGCGCCGATGACCCGGCGTCCCGGAAACGGGCGGCCCGGCACCGGGCTCACGCCCCGGCAGCCGCCCGAATCCGCCTCCTCCTCCTACTACGGCCAGCCGGTCCTGCACCCGCCGAACTGGGCGGCCGTCGACATCGCCGGGTACTTCTTCCTCGGTGGCCTCGCCGGGGTGTCCTCGCTGCTGGGCGCCGGTGCGCAGGTCGCCGGGCTGCCCGCGCTGGCGCGCACCGCCAAGCTCGGCGCCGCGGTCGCGATCGGCGGGTCGCTGGTCGCGCTGGTGCACGACCTGGGCCGGCCCGGCCGGTTCCTGAACATGCTGCGGGTGCTCAAGCCCACCTCGCCGATGAGTCTCGGGTCCTGGCTGCTGTCCGGGTACACGCCGATGGCGGGGGTGGCCGCGGCCAGCGCGCTGACCGGCCGGGCGCCCCGGATCGGCGCGCTGGCGACCGGCACGGCGGCGCTGCTGGGGCCGGCCGTCGTCGAGTACACCGGCGTGCTCATCGGCGACACCGCCATACCCGCCTGGCAGGACGGCCACCGGGAGATCCCGTTCATTTTCGCCGGATCGGCCGCGGCGGCGGCCGGCGGCCTCGGCATGCTCGGGGCGCCCGCCGCCCAGGCCGGCCCGGCCCGGCGCGTGGCGGCGTTGGGCGTGGCCGTCGACCTGGCCGCGACGCGGCTGATGCACGAGCGGATCGGGCTGGTGACCGAGGCGTACGAACGGGGCCGGGCGGGACGGCTGATGCGGGCGGCGCGGGTGCTGTCCATGGGCGGGGCGATCGGCGGTCTGGTGTTCGGCCGGCGCAGCCGGATCGCCTCGGCGCTGTGCGGCACGGCCCTGCTGGCCGGCTCGCTGTGCACCCGGTTCGGCGTCTTCGAGGCCGGGGTGGCCTCGGCCAGGGATCCGCGCTACACGGTGGTGCCGCAGCGCGCCAGGCGGCGCTGACCGATCGGTATCCGGGCCGGGGCGGCTACCCGGCGACGATGTTACCGTTTTCGTCCACCCCATAGAGCCACTCACCGTTGGGGCCGCTGGCGACCGGGGCCAGGTCGGTGGGAATCCGCCAATTCGCGGGCATCTCAAGGACCCACCTCACGTGGTACTGGCGGAACAATGCGGCCCGGCGGGCCGGGTCCTTCGCGGTCATCATCTCGTACTGGGCCACCCGGCGCGCATCCCTGTCCGGCAGCATCGGGTCCGGCCAGATGACGGACAGGACCATGCGCACGCCGTACCCGGGGAGGACGTGCTGGGCGAAGTAGTCGTCGGTCAGCACCACGTCGCCGGCGTGGACGTACCGCGTGGCCCACGAATAGTCCGGGAACTTCAGGTACGCGTTGACTCCGTCGCGCGCCCCGGCGGTCGCCAGCGACGAGGGTGCCAGGTAGACCAGTTTGCCGGCCTGCGTGACCAGCCCGACGGCGCAGGCCAGCACGGTCGCCGGTATCCAGGCCCGGCGCACCCGTCGGGATGCCGGCAGCGGACCCGCCAACTCCACGGCGATCGCCAGTTGGGCGGAGAGCATGACCCCGGGCCACACCCGGCCGTACTCGTACTTCCCGGTGAGCCCGCCGAAGGCGACCAGCAGCGCCGACATTCCGAACAACAGCACCAGCGGATCGAGCCGGTTACGTCGCGCCCGCAGCCACAGCGCCGGCAACGCGACGACGCACAACCCGTACCACAGGAACGGCTTCTCGTAGAGCCGCCGGTGGACGCCGTCCAGGTCGCTCACGCCGATCAGGTCGAAGAACGAGTAGTACGGCCAGATCAGGATCAGCCCGGCGACCTCGATCACCGCCAGGATCAGGAACAACCAGCCGAGCCGGGACAGCCCGCGGGCCTTCGAGACGACCAGCGCCACGGCGCCGAGCGCGGCGATGACGAAGGTGAACTGGTGGGTCAGCGCGATCACCGCGCCGAGCAGCCCGAGCCCGAGATAGCGGTACCAGCGGGGTTCGGCGTCCAGGGCGCGGGACAGCCCCGTCCACCAGAGCAGGGTCAGCCCCAGCGCGATCGTGCTGGGGTACGCCATCACGAGCGGCAGGGCCCAGAACGACAGGAACCCGCTCCACACCCACGGCTGGGCGCCCCACAGCAGCAGAATGAAGACGATCGCCAGCACCGGCGCCCAGGTGCGGGTGCTGAGGGTGCGCACGAAGGTCCACAGCCCGATCAGCAGCACCAGCACGTTGATCGGGCTGACCACGTCCAGCACGGTCAGGGCCGACCACCCGAACAGCCGCGCCACGGCCGCCAGCAGCACCGTATAGGGCGAGTAATAGGGGCTGGGGGTGTCTTCGTCGACCACGGGGTTGCCCGGGTGGGTGAGGCTGCGCCGCAGCGCCTCGATGGTCGCACCGTGCATCCCGAGGTCGCCGGACCAGGGCCCACGGATGGAGAAGACCAGTGCCAGAAGCACTATCAACGCGCTCAGGATGAGATAGGGGTGACGCATCGACCACCGCGACTTCACGTTGCGCATCGTGTCACGGCCGTCGGGGTCGCCGCTGCCCCGGCGCGGCCGTCCCCGGCCCGGCACACCACGACGGTCCACATTGGACGATCATCGCTTCGGGGGCGTGTCTTCCACTCGGACCGCCTTGACGGCCGCACGCGCGACCGGCTAACACCGCATGTCCGGACCGATACTGCTCAGTGAACGGACTCTGGGAATGAGCCCGCCGGCACCACGACCCGGCCCCGAGTGACGTGGGACACGCTGCCACCTTCCCTGAACCGGAACGGCGACGGCACCCGTTTGTGGGTCATGGGGATGCCGCTCGTACAGAGGGCGGGCCAATTTCAGGGGGTTTTCATTCATGCTTAGACGAGTAGGCGTCGTCGGGGCCGGCGTGTTGGCCGCGGCGGCCGCCGCCGTGGCCTTCCCGCTTCCCGCGAACGCTCAGGCCGCGCACGCACCGGCGAAGCCACACGGCTACGCACAGACGAATTTCGTATCTGACCAGCCCGGCAGGGCCGCACTGACGGATCCGAATCTGATCAACCCGTGGGGGGTGGCGGCGAGCCCGACCAGCCCGCTGTGGGTCTCGAACGCGGGCACCAGCACCTCGACGCTCTACGCCGGTGGCGTGGGCAGCACCCCGCCGAGCATCAACTCACTCGTCGTCAACATCCCCGGTGGTCCGCCGACCGGTCAGGTGTTCAATGACACCAAGGGTTTCGACGTTCCGGGCAGCACGACGCCGGCAAGCTTCATCTTCGCGGGGGTGGGCGGGTCCATCACCGCGTGGGCGTCCGGCACCACCGCGACCATCGCCGCCACCGAGACGGGGCACGGGTACACCGGTCTCGCGCTGTCGCACAGTCCGTTCGGTCCGTTGCTGCTGGCGGCGAACCCGGTGACCAACTCGCTCGACGTGTTCGACTCCACGTTCACCAACCTGTCGGTGGATGGGCTCTTCCGGGACAACGACCTGCCGAAGGGCTACGCGCCGTTCAACGTGCAGGAGATCAACGGCGACGTCTACGTGACCTACGCGCAGATCGACCCGAAGACCGGTAAGAACGTCGACAAGAAGGGCGACGGGGTCGTCGACGAGTTCACCACGTACGGCACGCTCGTGCGGCGGGTGGCCGCGCATGGTCAGCTCAACTCACCCTGGGGCCTGGCCATCGCGCCGTCCTCGTTCGGCAAGTTCGGTGGTGACCTGCTGGTCGGCAACTTCGGCGACGGCCGGATCAACGTGTTCTCCCCGTCGACGGGTCGCTCGCTCGGCCAGCTGACCGACGCCTCCGGACGGCCGATCACCATCGATGGCCTGTGGTCGCTCACGCCGGGTACCACCCGGGTGGGTGGGACCGACTCGATCCTGTTCACCGCCGGTCCGGACGGCGAGACGCACGGGCTGTTCGGCAAGCTCACCGCGAACTAAACACCCACGGCGGGGTCCGGCCGTGCATGCCACGGCGCGGCCGGACCCCGCCACCTGAGGGCCACCGGCTCGTGCACTGGGGGGAGGGCACGAGCCGGTGGCCCAATTCGCGGATCTGTCCGGCGTCGGCTCGCTAAAGTTGGCGTGGACAGCCAAGTACCGCGTGCTACGACCCGTGCCCCTCACCGCCGGGCCGCGTCTACCGGAGTGCGGATCTCATGAACGAAGACACCTTGGTCGGGGCGGTGGCCCGGGAGCTGGCCGCCGAGATCGATCCGGGTCTGGTAGTGACGTCGGGCCCCGGTTACGAGGACAGTCTGCGGATCCTGAACGGCGGGGTGACCAGCCGGCCGGCCCTCGTCGTGCGCGCCCGGAGCGCGGCGGACGTGCGGGCCGCCGTGTGCGCCGCGGGCCGCCACGGCCTGCCGCTGTCGGTCCGGGCGGGCGGCCACGACTGGGCCGGACGGTGCCTGCGGCACGACGGGCTGGTGATCGACCTGACCGGCCTGCGGCAGGTCGCCGTGGACCCACGGGCGCGGGTCGCCATTCTCGGCGGCGGGGCCACGGCCAACGACGTTCTCACCGCCGCCGCGCCGCACGGCCTGGTCGCGGCCACCGGCTCGGTCGGCACCGTCGGCATGGTGGGGCTGACCCTCGCCGGCGGGTACGGGCCGCTGAGCGGCCGCTTCGGCCTGGCCGTCGACAATTTGCTCGGCGCCGACCTCGTTCTGGCGGACGGGAGGATGGTCACCGCCGACGACGAGCACGAGCCGGAGCTCTTCTGGGCCATCCGGGGCGGTGGCGGCAACTTCGGCGTCGTGACGTCGATGCGCGTCCGGCTGCACCCGGTCGACCGGGTGCTCGCCGGGCTGATCCCGTACCCGTGGGAGCAGGCCGCGGACGTGCTCGGGCAACTGGGCGAGGTCCTCGTCGCCGCACCCGACGAACTGACGGTGGAGAGCGCCATCCTCACCGGTCCGGACGGGAGGCGGGGGCTGTTCGTCGCGCCGGTGTGGGCCGGCGACCTGGACGCCGGGCAGCCGCACCTCGACCGGCTACAGGCGCTCGGCACCCCGGCGCGGGCTCAGGTCGGCCCCCTCGCGTACCACGATGTGGTGCACTTCTTCGACGCCCAGGGCGAGGTCGCCGGGCACCACTATGCCGCCCGGACCCGATCGCTGGCCCGGCTCACCCCGGACGCCATCGCCGCGCTCGTCCGGGCGGGCGACACCGTCACGACCCCCCTGTCGAGCGTGCCCATCTCCCA
Organism: Rugosimonospora acidiphila; assembly: GCF_039543385.1. NCBI lineage: Bacteria > Bacillati > Actinomycetota > Actinomycetes > Micromonosporales > Micromonosporaceae > Rugosimonospora > Rugosimonospora acidiphila. The sequence goes on along the minus strand of NZ_BAABJQ010000011.1, from coordinate 4,677 downwards.
CTTCCACGGCGCCGCGGCCCGGGTACCCGTCGAGAGCACCTCGTTCGGTCTCCGGCAGGAGCACCTGATGGTTGAGATGCTGGCGACGTGGGAGCCCGGCGACCGCGAGCCACACCAGGCGTGGGCGGATTCGGTCGCCGACGCCCTGGCGGCCGAGGCGCTGCCGGGCGGCTACCCCAACGTGCTCGGCCCCGACGACCAGGCGCAGGCTGCCCATGCGTACGGACCCAACACCGAGCGGCTGCTCGCCGCCAAGTCCCGCTTCGACCCCGACGGGGTCTTCTCCGCCACTCCCCTGCCGGTCACCGGCACCGGGGCCGACGATCAGTCGTAGCGATTCGTGAGGTCGCGGCCCGCATCCGGCGAGCGCGGTGAGCACTTCGTGAACCGCCGATGAACTGTAACCGACCGTGTATGTATCATGCACTCGTTTCGAGCGTGTTCACGGCTGGGGAGGACATGTGGACGGCGACGGGGCGGCTGAGGATTGGTTGGAATCGTGGGCTGGTGGGGTGAGCGCGCGGGCGGCGCGTGCTGTGGAACTGTCGAACCGAGTGGCTGGATTGACTGGTACCGCTGAGGCGTCGGGCGGGAAAATCGAGGTCACAGTGGGTTCTGCGGGTCAGTTGCGTGATCTGCGGCTGGATGACGCGTCGGGCGGTGAGGAGTTGGCCCGGCGCATCATGGCGGTCGTTCGGGCCGCGCAGGCCGATCTGTCTGTTCGAGTGGCACACGAAGTGCGAGCGACGGTCGGCGAGGACACCGAGACCGGCCGCGCCGTGATCGGGTCGTTCCAGACTCGCTTTCCGCCGGCGGACGCTCAGGCCGCCAGCCAACGGAATGGGGCTCGTCATGACTGGTGAGCCGGTGACCCGTTTCGACGAGTACCTGGTGAGCCAGCACACTGGCAAAGTAGAGAGCTTGTCGGGGGATGTCGCCGCCGTCCGCCGCGCCGTGGACCTGGCGATGGACCCGCAGGCGTACGGCTATCTGTGCCGGTTCCTACCAGCGTTGTTGGAGTCGGTGTTCGCCTCGGCTCTCGACACGCTGGATGGGGAAGCCGACGCGTTGGCCGAGACCGCGGCCAATCTACGCACCGCTACCGCGATTCTCCACGACACCGACACACGAGGTGGTGCCGTGATCGCCGCCGTCGTCTCAGACCCGCCGGCATGACCTCGGTGGACAATCCACTGGTCGCGCCGGTGCGTGAGTCCACGACCTGGCACACCGGTACCGGACTGCTCGACGACATCGCGACGCTCGTCGACGCGATCAGAACGAACAGTTGGGTCGATGCCGGCCTGGATGTGGCGGGCGGCGCCCTGGACGCGCTCGCCATGGCGTTCGATCCGCTCGGGTCGCTGCTCGCCTGGGGCGTGGGATGGCTGCTCGAACATGTCCGCCCCCTTCAAGACGCCCTCGACGCCCTCGCCGGCAACCCCGACGCGGTCACCGCCCAGTCCCAAACCTGGACCAACATCTCCGAGTGTGTCGCTCAAGCTCAGCAAGCATTCGGCGACGCGGTCGACGCCGACACCAGCGGCTGGGCGGGCGCCGCCGGTGACGCCTACCGCGGCCACGTCACCGAGCACGCCGCGGTCCTCAACGGCATCGCCACCGCCACCGGAGGCATCTCCGCCGCCGTGAGTGGTGCGGGGGTGGTGGTTGCCCTCGTTCGCGGCATCGTCAGCGACCTGATCGCCCAGTTCGTCGCCACTCTCGCCGCTCGACTGCCGGAGTGGCTCGCCGAAGAGGGGTTCACCTTCGGCCTGGCCACCCCCGCGGTCGTCGGTCAGGTCGCCAGCCTCGTCGCCAAGTGGGCCAACAAGATCCAACGCTTCATCCGGGCGCTCTTGAACAGCATCCGCCAGCTCCGCCCTCTCCTCGGCCGCCTCGGCGAGAATCTCGGCCAGCTCACGAAACAGGCCAAGCGACTGGCCCGGTCGAATCCGGTCGAAATCAAGATCGGTAGCCTGAATACGGGTGGGCTCAGAAGAATGGATAATGGCAGGGAGGACCTCTCCATGTTCCGGAATGCCTTCACACCGGCCGACCTTTGGTTCTTTCAGGAAGATCATTCGCGCGAAGGCGTTTCACTGGCCGGTAAGATAGCGGATGAGTTCGGCATGGACAACGTCACTCACACGCCCGCGAGTACGTCGTTCCTCGATTCGACCTACGAGATGGGCAACACCCTCGCAGTCGGTCCGAATGTCGAATTGCGAGACTTCTCGACATACCGATACCCCGATCCCGACTTCCCGCTGACCTTCAACGGGCAGCCGGTAGAGCCACTCGGCCGGTACCTCGAAGTCGCCAAGCTCGCTATCAACGGCACCGAATACACCGCGGTGAACGTCCATTTCCCACCCATGGACGCCCTCGGGTACAAGGGCGGCTATCTCGAGGGCGAGGGTGCTCGGTACGCGAGAGTCTTGGAAGACTTCGTTCTGGAAAAAGTCCAGGGCGATCGCGTCCTCGTCGCCGGCGACTTCAATGTGGACGATGTGGCTAAGGCCTTCCCCAAGCTTGTTGAAGAGCTTGGACTCAAGGACGCCCTGGCGGGAGTGCGCGCCACGGTGCCGTGGGGCACGCACCCGGACCACATACTCGTGCCATCGAGAGACTTCAAGATAGTCGAGGCGCAAGCGGTGCGCTTCGGTGCCGATCATTACCGTTGCACGGTCATACTCAAGACCAGATCATAAGCAGGCGGCGCGCTCGGTGCGGTGCGCCGAACGCGGGTCCAGGCTAACCGCAGACCACCTTCACCGTCTCCATCGTGGGGTCGGCGGCATCCGGTACCCGCATCGCCGACGTGGCCACCCCGGCCCGCAGGTAGTCGACCACCGCCTCGCTGATCCGCTCCCCCGGCACGACGGCCGGAATGCCCGGCGGGTACGGCGTGATGGTCTCCGCGGCCACCCGGCCCGCCGCTCGGCGCACCGGTACCGTTTCGGCGTTGCCGAAGAACGCGTCCCTCGGCAGCATCACCACCTCGGGCTCCAGGTCGGCAGGGTCCGGCAGGTCCACCGGCGTCTGGGCCGGCAGGGCGGTGCGCGCGTTGACCAGCCGGCGCAGCCCGGCCAGCAGCGGCCGGATGGTGTCCTCGCTGTCCGCGTGGGTCAGCCGCACGACGATCCGCCGGTGGTCGGCCAAGCCCACCTCCACCCGGGCCTGCTCGCGCAGCCAGGCCGCCGCCGTGGTGCCACCCACGCCCAGGCCGGACACGTCGATGACCACCTGCAGCGGGTCGAAGTCCGCCGACCGGCCCGGCCCGACCAACTCGCGGCCGGCCACGGCCAGGCCCGCCGGACCCTCCGGAGCGGTCAACTCGGTGAGCTCGGCGCGCACCCGCTGGGACAGGCGCAGCGCCCGTCCCAACAGTTCCTTGCCGTGCTCGACCATCTGCCGCCGCCAGCCGTCCATCGCGACGTGGATGGCCGGTGACGGGCTGGCCGTACCCAGCAGATCCGCGCGCAGCTTGAGTACCGCCGGATCGACCAGGTCGCCACGCAGCTGGTACACCGAGCCCTGCTCCAACCCACCGCCCATCTTGTACGCGCTGGTGACCGCGAGGTCGGCGCCGGCATGCATCGCGGACCGGGGAAGATCCGGGTGGAACGGCAGGTGCGCACCCCACGCCTCGTCCACCACCAGCACCCGGCCCCGCTGGTGGCACAGTTCGGCGATGCCGGCGAGGTCGGCGCAGGTGCCGTACGCGGTCGGGCTGACCAGCAGCACGCCCTTGGCGTCGGGATCGCGGTCCAGCGCCCGGCGCACCGCGTCGGGGCCGGGCGGGTGGGGCAGTTGCGCGTCGGCGTCCCAGCCCGGCCCGACCCAGATCGGCTCGATGCCGGCGATGATGATGCCGTACACCACCGACTTGTGGGCGTTGCGGTCGACCACCAGCCGGTCGCCGGGCCCGGCGACGGCCAGCATCGCACTCTTGACCGACAGGGAGCTGCCGCAGGTCGAGAACAGCGCGTGCCGGGCGCCCACGGCCTCGGCCATCAGCCGCTCGGCCAGTCCGAGGGCGTGCTGCCCGGGCGGCCGGTCGTCCAACCCGCCGAGGGCCAGCGACTCGGCCACGAACACGTCCCGGCCGAGCAGCTTGACCACGCGTTCGTCGGCACCCCGGCCCCGCCGGTGGCCGGGTGGGGCGAAGGACGCGTCGTCGCGACGGCAGTGCTCGGCGAGGGCGTCCAGGATCGGCGCGGCGGACTGGTCGAGTTGCTGAGTTACCCGCACCTCATGACGATTTCCGCACGGCCGGCGTTTACGCGGCCCGGGACGGCTCGAATCGGCACCGGCCCGGCCCCCGCCACACCGGAACGGATTCCGCGGCGGATAGTCCGCATCGGTCGCCAAGGTGCCACGAGGACCGATGAGGCGCCCAGCCACCCTGAACGCTCAATGCGAACTGACGAATGTCATGGGTGAACGGGGGGCGTTCACACTGCCGACGGTACCGGGTCCGCGACGACGATTGTCCGCATGACCGACACCCAGGCAGTACTCGCAGCCAGCACCCGCCAAGCCCGTAACCTCCAGGGCTTCCACACCGTCAAACTGCTCCTCGGCGGCTACCTCACCCTCAGCGTCGCGACCATCGTGGCCGCGTTCCTGATGCGCCACAACCCAACCGCGGTCAACCCCGCCGTCTGGATCCGC